>JAAZMN010000125.1 GCA_012798795.1 Bacillota bacterium
ATATTGTTAATGTAGAATTCATCTATCATACCGTTAAACAAAGGATCAGGCCATTGGCTGTTACCAATATAATTGTTCTTAGGTTCAAAATCTTTCGGCATAATATTTATGGCATCTGAAACTGCTAGCTCGCCATTAACATACAATTTTGCCTCGCCTTCTCCAAGGGTAACTGCGATATGAACCCACTCATTCTTAGATAGTGCATCGGTTTCAATGAATTTTTCACCACTACCGGAAGTAATTGCAAACCGTAGAGTATTATCTCCTGAATTCGGAGTAATGAAGAAATATTCGGATGTGCTATTACCAAAATCTAAAATACGCTGCCATTGATTTCCTTCTCTCCAACATACCCAAGCAGCAATCGTCATTTGTTCGCTGGTAGAAATCGGATGATTCTCTGGAATCAACAGGTAAACATTACCGTCTAAATTAACTGCTTGACCAACCATACCCTCTTCATAAGTAACATCGCCTTCTGCTGTTGCAGTAAAGCTGCCAAGAGAATCTGCTAAATTGCCTTCAAAAGAGTAAAGGGATGGACGAGCAACAACAAGCCTGTTATTTTCATAATCGTTCATTGCTTGATCCAAATTAACCAAAGCGGCAATCTGCCCTTCTTCGCCTGGTTCAAATTGCTCATTTGCAATTACTGCATCTGATATTGCTAGAACTAAGGATTCTAACGCTTCGTCTGGGTAATGATAAGATACCAACTTTTGCTCAACTTCAAATTCTGTGGGTGCTTTTCGTAACAATGAATACGCATCTGCAATTTTATTAGTTAAAGAAGGAAGATATTGAAAAGCATCTACAGTTATCGCACTAAAAGCAGAATTTTCGTTTCTTTCACCTGTTGGGACTATTTTAATTGTGTAGACACCTAAGTCTACAATTCTTTCAAAAATAACTTCTTGATATTCCATACTTTCTCTATAAAGATCGACATTTTCAGCTGCTAACTCATCATTAATATAAACGTTAGCAGTTCCTCTCATTGGCCCTACTGAGCCTAGCCAACGAATTCCTGTTCCTTCAAATGTAAATTCCACCTCATGCAAATCTCTGTCTGAAGATATTTCTACTCCATTAAAAGCCAGCTCAGTATTTAGCTTGCGCCAATCAGTTAAGCCTCTCCCATAATAATTAACTTCTTCAGATGTTACATCAACCGTAATCCAACCATCGTTTCCTGAAGCAAAAACATTTAAGCAAGAAAACAAGCTTAAAACCAAAACTAAACTTAAAGTAACCAATAGTTTTTTGGACATTATTTCTCTCCCTCTAATAGTAATATGTGTATGCAAAATAATAGTAGGAATGGGAAACTCCCTTTATTTTAGAATCCAAACTATATAGGAAGTTTCTCCATTGCCTATTTGTGTGCAGTTACAACTCAGATTTTATATTAATGTCTAAATAGTTCATCAAGGAAACTCTGAACCATTGGCCGTATCTCAGCAATACCTGTTTCAGGAGGTATTTCACCATTTACAATTTCCTCTATAGTTTCTACATATCCGTCAACAGCAAAGTAGAGCTCAAATGGTCCCATAGCAGTAACATTTTCATTCATCCACATAAGTGTTTCATATGTTTCCATGTCAGGAACATTTAATCCTATAGTGTCATTCCAATACATGTCTTCTACTCTATTGAACGATCTAGCATTCATGGCTCTTCCGTTATAAACCGGTCCATATGTAAATGGTTCTTGATACTTGGTAAATTCATATAGATCATGATAGAGAGCAATTAATGCTTCAGGGTTCTTAGCTGTTAAGGGCAGTACGCCAAAACAGGTCAAACGATTGACAGCTACATGCTCATCAGCTCTAGGTCCTTTAGGTAATGGTAAGTAACCGAACTCAAAATTAACCTGATTAATAAAGTGATTTTCGTGAGTACCATAGAGTTCACTTGGTATATTGATGTTCATAGCTACATTTCCTTCTTGCCAGGGGCCCCAGATACCGTAATCTAAATAAACGCCAAGGTCAACCATTTCACTGGCAAACTCTAATGCTTCAATAGCAGCCGGTTCATTCATAGTAAAAAGTAATCTTTCATCTTCAAAGCGTACAGGTTCTCCACCATTCATATATACAAAGTACTCAATTGTTCCCGGTTCATTCATAGTTCCTCTTGAAGTGTATCCCCACTGATCAATTTCTCCATCACCATCTGTATCAGCAGTAGCTTTTATGGCTATATCCTTGAAATTCTCCCAGGTCCATTCTCCATTAGCATACAATTCGTAAGGATCGGGTAGATTCTCTCTCTCAAATAGTTCTTTGTTCCAGTAAATTGCTTGAGTTTCTTGAAAGAATTTGTCCGGACCACCCATCCAACCACACTCAAATCCATAAACCTCTCCAAAGAAATTATTATGCTCCGGCATAACTGAACCAACACTACCTGGTAATGCATCATAGTATCCCTGATCAAGCACATCAGTTAAAGGAAGTAATAAACCTTCTGCAGCTGCATAATAGATCCATTGGTTCTGTCCTTCGAAAACTACGTTTTCAGCGCCTTCCATAACATAAGTTGCCAGATTTTCTACGAACGCATTATGGTCGCCACCGGGCCAACCAAATTCAATAACACAATTATATTTTTCTTCAATTGCTTCTAAATGAGCTGCACCTGCTCCATCATTAAAAGGCCCGCCTCCCCAGAATTCAACAATAGTAACAGTTTCGCCTCCAAAATCATAGTCAGCATCCAACCAATGGGCTCCACCGATTGAAGAAACTGCCACCCAAAGAGCCAAAATTAATACTAGACTTAAACTTTTTTTCATTGTAGTTCCTCCCTATGTTTATAAATTTTTAATACAGATTAATTAACACACTACCATCCACACCCTAGTTCTAAAACTGAATTCCCCCTATAAGCTTAAATTTTTTAGTACTTATACACCAGTACACCCTCCCATATCTTGGAGAAACGGGAGCATCCTTTTCAAACTGTGATTGCGCTGCGCAGCAGCAATCTTATCATATTAACAAGCAAGCACATTTATTTAATTGGCTTAACAGTATAATAACACCCATACTATTATATGTCAAGTCTATTCTTAGATTGTAAAATTGCTGCAAATGCGTAGCTCCGGCGAGTTTAGTAGTAGTTCTTTAGAACGGATCAATATCTAATTTTAAGAAAGTAAATCAATAAACCTCTTCCCCAAAATCCAGGGGAAGAGGTAAGTAATACTGCAGTCTTACTCTAAAGGCATACCATAAACTTCAAATTCATAGACTACTAGATTTTTATTAATATCTAGCGATGTAGGACGAGTTACATATAATCTAACATATCTTGCTGTTACTAAATTAAGATCTCGATCACAAACGCTTGCAGTATTTCCTTCAACAGTATCAGCGTCAAGCCAATTAACACCATCTTCGCTAATCATTAGTTTGAAATCTGCTGCATTTAGCGGACTTTCAGCTATTCCACCGGCCAATGGACCAGTCCCTTGTAATTTCACAACCCAACGGTTTAACAGGTAAGGTTCTTCTAGATCTACAGTGACCCAATATGGCGGTTCATCTGATGGTGACCAACTACTAACATTATCTCCGTCAACAGCTCTATGAGCTCTATCTTGACGAACGTTTGCCTCAACTGATTTATTTAGTGCAATGTTAGCAGCATCAACATATTGTATCGTAAATGATTTAGCCTTATTAGCTAAGTCTGCACCGTTAAACTCATCTGTACTTATAAAGTGCCAGGCATCTCCTTGAAGGTCTTCTAACTCATAGAATGTAACTAAATGTCCTTTAATAACCTCAAGCCCAGCTGCTTCTTCTAGTTTGAAGTCCAAAGAATCTAAAGCGTATTCTCCCGGAACTAAAGTCCCAAGATTCTCACCAGCATTGTTTTTAAACATAACAGCTCCATTGCATTCAGCCTTATTTACGTACCATGGTTTATCTGTATCAACAATTGCCCAAAAAGCTGGTTTAGGTTCATGGTTTCTATTAAAGAGAAGTGGGTCTTCATCACCGCGCCAGGAAGCATCATCTGCTACTCCCCAAAGTGTTACACTTGTAATAACGTGATCGTATTTTTTAAATAGTTGAAAGATTTCCCTATAGCGTTCAGCTTGTTGTTCTTCTGTAGCACCGTCCAAGCCTACATCTAATTCTGTAATATGAATCTCAAGACCTAAATCAGCGTACATTTTAAGTGCATCTTCTATTTCGGAAATACTCGGGCCATTTACACTCCAGTGACCTTGAATACCCATTCCATGAATCGGTACACCGTCATTAATCATATCTTTCAGCATTGACACTATACGACCTCTTTTATAAGGTGCTACAGCATTATAATCATTATAAAAAAGTTTAGCATTCGGATTTACTTCATGAGCTTTTCTAAACGCAATTTTAATAAAGTCTTCGCCAACACTTCTTACCCAAGGAGAATCTTGACGGTGAATATGGGCAGCATCATCGGTTACTGCTTCGTTAACTACATCCCAGCAGTACACAATATCGCCAAAATGAGTCATAACACCCTCGATGTGAGCCTCCATCCGGTCAATAACTAGTTGGCGATCTTCTTCAGTTACTACAGCTTTTTCATCAATTCGGTTTCCGCTTTTATCCCTAAAAAACCAATCCGGAGTCTGACCATGCCATACTAGGGTATGTCCTCTCACTACCATATCATTATCTTCAGCAAACCGAATCAGATTACCCGGTTCTCTGAAATTAAAAACACCCGGCCGAGGCTGCAGGTAATCAGGTTTCATAGCGTTTTCTGCAGTTAAACTATTAAATTGTCGTTTAATTATATCCCCATGGGAGAACAAAGTTTTTGGTGCCCAGCTCGCGACAGACACCGCAGTTCCAATGTGAAAATGATCTTTATAAATCTCGCTTAATGATGGAAGCATATAGCTGTCAGCCAACGCAGTAGATGAACTAATGAGAACAAACGCTACTAAAATAGATATTATTGAAATTATTCTCTGTTTCTTCATTCCATACTCCCTCCATAATCATTGTTTTATGAGTATTCTTCTACCTAACAATATCGGATTTTGTTATCAATCTTTCGCTGTCACCTGCCTTCCTGTTTCACTGGTGCGACTTCAGATATTGCAGTCCTCTCATCCTTATCATGGTTGTAAACATCATTAGTTTTCTAAAGGTGGTAGCAATCTAGCACCTGCCCAATCCGCATGATCATATGGATTACCATCTTTCCCATCTGTGACAACAAGTTTCAGATTTCTTACCCCTTTAACACTTACGTTTACAGTCTTGGTTGGTGTAGTTGCCTCTACAATTCCACTTTCCCAAAGCTTTACGTTATCTCCCCAAACCTCAAAAGTAACACTGCCGCGATTTCCAACTTCATCATCTATTCCAACATCGGAAATAAACGTTTCAAATTGACCATCAATATTAAAAACAACCTCACTTGGTGCGTGAACCCCTAAACCTTTATTGTACTGAACACCATTAAGTGTTATTATCCTACCATCACCCGCACCCATCTCACCATTTGACAGATCTTTTTCAATCGGACCCCATCCATTAGTCGATATTACAGGTTCAAGAGCACTTATGTAAACACTTCCTGCAGGTGGTATAACAGTTAACCTAGTGCCTTTATACCACACTGTTTCGCCTATCTCATCTGAATATGACACTGTAACCTCAATATCGTTAAAACCATCAGCAGCGAGTGCGGGAGTAATCAACCACTTAGCGGTAACTAAGTGCCCAACTGCTATGGTCGTAAAGGCATAATCAGATAACGGTACCGCTGACCATCCATCTGGAAGCCGCAAACTGATGGTCACATCCTCAACATCTCTAACACCACTGTTATTAAGGATTGTTGAAAACTCGAATGCTTCTTCTGAACTTACAATTTGATTTGAAGTAGAAGAAATCTCCAAGTAACCGGGTAGTTGATCAACCGGTACTTGACTCACCCTAAACATTGCAGTTCCGTGAACAGGAACATCAGCATCAAACGCTTCTAAAGAACCGAACTGATTATGCTGCCACAAATCCCTTACCAAATATCCATACCCATCTAAAGTAGAAAATCCTATTTCTTCTGCTGTTACGCTTATCGTTGCCTCACGTTCACCTCTGTTTAGTAAAGCTACTGCATAATCACCATTGCTTAAGGGTTTTACATATACTTCCTCATTTCCGTCATCACGGACCTTTACACACTGTATCCCGAGGTGATCTTGGTTTACCGCAATTACTTCTGTGTTTAAGAGAATATCTTTCGTTTCCTGAGTCATGTTCCGTAAGTCGTTTCCAGCGATGAGCGGTGCTGCCATCATACTCCACATACTAAACTGTGTGCGGTATTCCTCTGTAGTACACCCTCCATTTCCAATCTCCAGCATATCTGGATCGTTCCATGCACCCGGTTTTGCATAACTTGCATATCGTTGGTTAATATCGATTGCGTTGATAATCCCAACAAACCAATCGTTTCCGTTGTCCCACTTATCAACAATATCTCCGGTAGTACGCCATAAATTACCAACCTCAGGCATCCAATTTTGGAACCCCCAGGCACAGATTCCATATACGATAGGTCTTCCACTATTAGCAAGTGCGTCTCGCATTGTCTCATAATCACAACTAATACAGCTTCTAGCGGCTGAATTACAGTTATCGTACTTTAAATAATCAACACCCCAGGCAGCATAAGTTTTAGCATCTCTTTCTTCATATCCATAACTTCCGCTCTCGGGAATGTTCATACACGTCATAGTTCCCCGATCTCCGTAAATCCCGATTTTCAGGCCCTTTGAATGAATATAATCAGCTAAAGCCTTTATGCCACTTGGAAACCGTACTGGATCAGCAATCAGATTACCCTCAGCATCACGGGCTGGATTTGCCATCCAGTTATCATCAAGAATTACGTACTCATAACCAGCGTCCTTCATCCCTGAACTTACCATGGCATCAGTAATCTCTTTAATTAGTACTTCATTAATATCTCCATGAAAAGCATTCCAACTATTCCACCCCATTGGCGGTGTTCTAGCCACATCATTATCCAATGCCTCGGATTCTAAAACAGATATTGAGACTAACACCATGCAAATAGTGAGTATGAGGACCATTTTCCTCAGTCCTAACCTTCTATACTCCCATTTCCCATTCATACCTCATCCACCCCCTGATTGTTTTTACCATACGCTTACTTTTATATTTACATACAAATAACAAAAACCCTGCATTTTCATTTTAATCAACTTAATATACTATAACTTAAAGTGCATCAGAAAGAGTGTTTCACAGGTTGAAACACTCCATTATATAAGCTGGTAACTGGGAAACCCTATATATAGATTGTATACTATAGACGGGTTCCCAGCTCAGCATCAGCAAGCCACCTACATTACTACTCGCCACTTGATAACACACGGTAAGATAATTATTATAGGTTAATCGGCTTATCACCTTTAATTGTGATATCATCCATAAAGTATGATGCTGTTACATCATCTACTTCCACATAAAATGCGATTGAATTATAACCTTCTAGAGAAAACTCAAAGGGCTCAACTTTTAATTCAACCCATTCATCTGAAGTGATCTCTACCGGTTCAGCAATCTGTGAGTATTGAGCCTCTCCAGTAGTGGTGTCTTTCACACAGGTCAACCAAACTTTAGCACCTGGAGCTGCTTCCATAGCTTTAATCCAAAGGCTTATCTCATATACTCCACCTTCTTCTAAAACATTACTGAGATTAAATATGGTGCCTTCCCAAGTTTGAGTTCTTCCAAGAACTGCCAAACTTAAGCTTCCGACCTTAGCGTCTTCATTAGTGACATAGTATACTGCTGAGCCCATCGGGCCCCAGCCAGATTCACCATAGCTGAAATCGATATTAACTTCATATTCAGCTGCTAATACTGCAGAAATACTGAAACACAAAACAAAAACCAGTGATAATAAAGTAATCTTTTTCATGTAATATCCTCCCATTGGTTTTTATTAAAGAAATCTTCCCGTAGTTGAACGTGCCTACCTTACTTGAATTGGGTTAAGGCATTCGTTCTTCTACAAACCTAGACAACGTTAAAGCTTGGCAAGTAGTTCCAACTCAGTGGCTGATACTGCAAGACAAATTAATAACATAATCTTTTGTAGTTTTCCCATCTTCAGCAACGACTTTCACGTTCATTGAAATAAGTTCCGAATTTATAGTGACTATCCTAGGTACCGTATCATCAATTAATATTCCATCTACATAAACCAAAGCGTTTTTATCTACTGGAGAAATATTAACTCCCACCTCTGTCACATGTTCACCGACAAAGTAGGTATCATTTGCTAACTGAGCTTCTACTCCATCTACTATTATACTCTCCAGTTCGGTATTAGAATTATAACCTTTTAAAATAGATATACGATCGAAAACTCCCCCGACATAACTACTACCTCTATTGGCAAACTTAATGGTCACCTTAGACTTTCCTTCCACCCATTCAGCTGGAATCTCATACAATACATCATAAAAGCCGGTAGGATTTTGTGACCTCACTGTTTCTGCTTTTAGAAGTTGATCATCAACATATATATTGAATGTTCTTCCTGCATCCCCACTGTAATACTTCACACTTACATAATTGGTTTCTAGAGGATCTATTTTCATGTCATAGCTAAACCAGCCTTCTCCATCTCGCGTGCCATGAGCATGCCGGTAATTATATCCCCCAAAAGACCCACCTGACGAATTTCCCCGAAGATTATGTACCAAACCATGCTGATCATTAGTAACCTGCACTTCATCTATTGTTGCATTTTCTATCTTATTCCTATTTTTTCTATCTAGAATTATATTCTGGTACTCCAAAGAATCCAAAGCAGCCAAGCGGAAGTAAATACCGTATCTATTTTTATATTCCATATAGTATGGTGTAAAAATCAAGTTTTCATCCTCATCAGTATTTTGTAGGGTAAATTCAAGTTTACCGGGTGTCCTAATTAAATTGGATGTAATGTTATTGATCCAGTCATCAATAGAACCATTTTGGATAATTATATAATCTTTAATGTTAACATCATCAGGCATAGTCGGTTTAACCGAAGCCATATGACCACTAACAATCATTTTTTCAGTTCCAAGAGCAGCACTTAACACAACCGGCCCATAGGTAAATGCCACTGCATCTTGATTGTCAGGTAGTCTTGATACCTTCACTTCCATAGGTAGGGTTAACTCGACAATGTCACCGGCACACCAAACTCTACTTATACCAAAGTAACCTCTTTCCTCTTCAACATGCACGGTTTCGTCATTTACTACTATTGAAACCGACTGACTTTCTGCAACCCAAGATGGTATTCTAAATTTAATATTCAACTCATCCTCTGGAGCAGCTGCAATTGTAAATGAAACCTTGTCCGAGTTGGGTATATCTGCTGCTTGTATTAGGAACAAACCTTTATCTTCCCAATTCAAAGTAGAACTTAAGTAAAGATTAATATAAAGATCCGAATCCACATGAAAATATATACTATCATCTAACTTCGTGAAATTCTCCATACCAGTTCCTGTACAACACCAGAAAGATTCGGTTGGTGTTCCATATGCTTTAAAGTATCCTGTTCCCATTGGCTTAAAATATGTAGTCATACCAGTTACGGGATTTTGAGAAGCCATAATCTCATTTATAAATAACCTTTCATAGAAATCAGCGTATTTTACATCACCGGTTACTCTAAACAGTTCTCTTGTTAGTTTCAACATATTATAGGCATTACATGATTCATTGTTTAGGTTATTTCTATAAAAATCTAGTTGATCAGGTCTTCTAAATCGTTCGTTTTCACTATTGCCACCTGTTACATATGTGTGATAATTAACTACAACTGTCCAGAACCTCTCGGCAACATCAAAATAAAACTTCTCCTCAGCTCCTAATGTCAGATAGCGATTCAATGCACCAATAAACTTTGGAATTTGGGTATTAGCATGCTGATTCAGTAATACATTAGCACCTCTTGCTAAAGACCCAAACATTGATTCATCATCAAATTTATGAGCTGCTGTTAGATGTTGCGTATCATTAGTATATTTATATAATTCGTACAAAACATCATTCATACCACCATATTCTATATTTAAAACTCTTCTATGAATACTAGCGTTCCATGTCGATGACCTATCATACGCCCAGTCCCCCAGTCTACTTGCAATTTCTAAAGCTGTCTCATTTTCTGCATATTTATAGACATTTAAAAGACCGGTCATAATTTTATGCATAGTATACCAAGGAACCCAAGTATCTCCACTAGCTTTTCCTTCAATGATATCGAAATGGATTTCTGGCGATGCAAACAAATAACCATTTGTGCTTGCATCTTGATACTGTTTCAACTTACTTATAGTATAATCTATTTTATCTTTAATTTGTAAATTTAATGTCGAATTATTTATTTTGGTTTGTTCATATGCCTGAGCCAAAGCTGTTAGATAATGTCCCATTGTATGGCCTCTAAGTAAACTCCAGCCCCCTTCCCAACCACCGTATAAATTGACTCCGTATCTAAGAAATAAACTTACTTTACCTGGGTCTATTCCGTCTGATACCGCTTGAAATCCAACTAGAAGACGATCAGGATTCAAACTTAGTAAATACTTAACATCTTTCTCAAAGGCATTTAGATAATATGGATCGGTTATTTCTACCATATCCAGATTGAATTCCTTAATCAGCTCCATATCATTCGAGCTAAAAGCATGTACTTGAACATTGCCTGACAGTAATATTAGAACCACCATCAAACTTAATAAGTTAAAAGAAACGATTGTCCTCTTTTTTATTATATGCATTCCTCCTGAAATATACTACAAAATCGTTTTTACTTCATTCCGTAAAACTCTTCCGAGTCAAAACCAGGATAAGTATGGGTCTGATCTTCAACCGGTATAATCTCTAACATACACAGCTGATTACAAGATATATCTAAAGCAACGTCGTAAACTCCATCTTTCTCAACCAATTTAACATCAGTTTGTAATGGTTCTGCAGCTGCCTGCAAAATCTTCAATTGCTCATCGTTAAGACTGCGCGGTTTCCCAAGATTACTCCATGTCTGTAGAGGATTACCATGCTCTCCTCCAACTTTCTTATTAACCATAATCGCTTGTTCACCAATAGATGGTAATGATAATCGATAAGATACTTCGGATGATTGTTTACCGTCACGCATATTATGCCAGTTCCAGCCGATAATTACATACCGATTATCTTTTTTAGTAACGATCAGATTGTCATCTCGATAGAGTAATTCATCACCGGCTCTAGAAAAAAACTCAAATGCATAGAAAGTAGGTTTCTTTATAGAGTTTAGTGCAACCAGACCAAAGCCTCCATGGAATACAGAATTTGGAACATCTGCCTCCTCAAATACATCACTAAATGTCCAATAAGAATACGAATCAGCGTATTCACCAGCTTCACTAAGAATACGGGCTATATACGGTGCATGAAAATCTGTATCATGAGCCGGACAAGTTGGAGCATAAGAACTATTAAACTCTGTTATATGAAGAGGCATATCAGCAATTAAAGGATAGTCAGCCATTATCGCTCGAGTTTCTTTTAGTTCATCAATCATATAAGTTGGTTCATTCAATGTATGATAGGTATAATGTCCGCACCTGGTAGGCTGATTAGCAGTGTAACAATGACGACTGATGAAATCCAGTGGTGATTTGTTTTCTATGCAATGTTCAAAAAATGCTCTTAACCATGTCTCTGTTTGAACTCCACATATGGCAGGGCCGCCCACCTGAATCTGCTCATCAACTTTCTTAACAGCTCTAGCAGAGTAGTCGTAAAGTTTGAAATATTCTTCCATAGTACCGGCCCAGAAGGGAATATTAGGTTCATTCCATACCTCAACGGGCCATGTCACTACTTCATCTCTGCCATATCTTTCTATTAAGTGCTCCAGTGTAGCTTCTATCAACTTGGCCCATTTTTCATACGCAACTGGCGGAGTCACATTTCCCTTCCAGTAAAAAACTGTCTGTTCTCCGGTTTTGAGTTTTTCCGGCATAAAACCTAGCTCA
>JAAZMN010000126.1 GCA_012798795.1 Bacillota bacterium
AAATGGAGCTGTGGCAGTTGTGGTTGAAAAAACTCAGAATGTGGCTCCAAATATTACACAAATAGTCGTGGAAAACACTCGTGTAGCTATGGGAGAAATGGCAGCTGCTTATTATCAGTATCCTTCAAGTAAGTTGAAAGTAATCGGCATTACAGGCACTAATGGAAAGACAACAACAAGTTATCTAATTAGAGCAGTTTTAAAAGTAGCAGGATATAAAGTAGGGTTGATTGGTACGATTTACAATTTAATTGAAGATGAAATTATCCCGTCTAAGCGGACGACTCCTGAATCATTGGATTTACAGCGATTATTAGCTGAAATGGTTGATAAAGGCGTTGATTATGTGGTAATTGAAGTATCATCTCATGCTTTAGAATTACAGCGAACAAGCGGATTGGAATTTGATTTAGGCGTATTTACTAATTTAACCCAAGACCACTTAGATTTTCACAATAGTTTTGAACAGTACTTTGCTGCCAAAGCAAAACTGTTTAATAATTTAGCCAGGCAGCCTGCTATTTTAGGAAAAGCTGCTGTAATTAATTTTGATGATAAGTACGGACTGAAAATGGCTGCTCAAAGTTCAGCTCCTATATACAGCTATGGAATTAATCAACCTTCGCATTTTTCAGCATGTGATATTCAAGTAGGAAGCAGAGGAGTAAAATATCGTTTAATAACTCCGTTTGGACAAATGCAGCTCAATCTTAATCTGACAGGAAAATTTAATGTCTATAATTCCCTGGCAGCCGCAGCTGTATGTTTAGCTGAAGGTATCGGCTTAGATTATGTAAAAGCCGGACTTGAGCAAGTTAAAGGAGTTTTCGGCCGCTTTGAATCGGTTGATCAGGGGCAAGACTTTATGGTAATAGTCGATTATGCTCATACTCCTGACAGTTTAGCAAATGTACTTCAAACAGCCCGTAGTCTCAGTACCAATCGTGTAATAGCAGTTTTTGGTGCAGGCGGCGATCGGGATCAGGCAAAACGACCTTTAATGGGACAGGCAGCTGCTAAATTCAGTGATTATATTATTATAACTTCCGACAATCCCAGAAGCGAGGATCCAATGCTCATCTGCCGTCAGATTGAAAAAGGTGTTGCTCAAGAATCAAAAGAAGATCTTTTGTATGAGATTGAGATTAATCGGCGGACTGCCATTAACAGTGCTATCCGATTAGCAAAAACCGGAGATGTGGTGATTATAGCCGGAAAGGGTCATGAGACATATCAAGAATTTGCCGATCATACTGAAGCATTCGATGATCGTGTCGAAGCTGAGCGTGCTCTAAAGGAGTTGTTAACTTAATGTATTCGCTTACTTTTGCCCAAGTTTCCTCGATTTTTGGGCAAAATTGTCAAAATAAGACTTTGATTTCTAAGGTAATAATTGATAGTCGCCAAGCTGTACCTAACTGCTTGTTTTTTGCTCTTCCCGGTTCAAATGTAGACGGCCATCAGTTTGTGCAGGATATTCTTGATTGCCGTGGTTTTGCAGTAGTCAAAAGAGGTTACAACAAATCTAGTGACCGCATTATACAAGTTGAAGACCCTTTAAAAGCACTGCAAAAGCTGGCAGAAATTCAGCTGGAAAGGCTGAAGATTCCGGTGATAGCTATTACCGGCAGTAATGGTAAAACATCGACTAAAGATTTAACGGCGGCAGTTTTAAGCGAGAAATTTTCTGTTCATAAAACACAGGGTAATTTTAACAATGAGTTAGGTGTACCTCTTACTATATTAGGCCTTGAGCAGCATCATCAGGCCGTTGTGCTGGAAATGGCAATGCGTGGTTTTGGACAGATATCGGAGTTAACAAAGATTGCACCCCCGGATATAGGTATAATTACCAATATCTATCCAGTACATCTGGAATTGCTGGGGAGTATGGAAAATATTGCCCAAGCCAAGATTGAATTACTTTATGGACTGAAACCTAAAGGCATTGCTGTACTTAACGGAGATGACTTATTACTGCGCCGCAGCGCTGCAAAAGTGAGTGAAGTAAAGAATAAAGTTTTTTATGGCAGAGAAATTGATAATGATTTACGTGCCGATAATATCAGTTTTGATACTCAAGGTAATATTAGTTATGATTGTATTTGGGGCAGTGAGTGTTATAATGTTTCATTAAATCTGCCGGGTCTGCATAATGTCTATAACAGCTTGGCAGCCGTGGCTGTTGGATTAGAATTTGGAATGTCGTTAGCTGATTGTATTACAGGGTTACAGAAGGCTGAATTAACAAGAATGCGTTTGGAAATAGAAATAGGAGCAGAGCAGGTTAAGATTATAAATGACACTTATAATGCCAGTCCAGCTTCAATGCATGCTGCTTTGGATATCTTAGCGGCAATTGAGACAAATGGCAGCAGGATAGCTGTATTAGGGGATATGCTGGAATTAGGGAGCATAAGCGAATCAGCTCATACACATGTGGGAGAACATGCTGCCCAAGTCTGCGATTATCTTATTTGTGTAGGGAATTATGGGGCTGTGGTTAGACAAGGTGCTGAAACGGCAGGTTTTCCACAGGAAAGGATAAGAGTGTATCAAACAGTAGAAGATTTACTTTTGGATATCAAGAGATTGGTGCAAAAACAAGATCTAGTATTGGTTAAGGCATCAAGATCTGTAGCTTTAGAGCGAGTAGTGGAAGTGCTTAAAGAGAGGTAGGAATCAATCATGAGTCGAGCCTTGTTACAACCAGTATTATCAGCCGGGTTTGCTTTTGTTTTTGTGATGATTATGGGACCATATGCTATTAAATATTTACATAAATTGAAGTTTGGCCAAAATGTTAGGTCTGACGGGCCTAAGCGCCATTTACAAAAAATTGGGACTCCCACTATGGGCGGCATAATGATTATGATTGCTTTAGCACTGTCCGTACTCATGTTTGACCGTCATAACAGCAGTGTTTTATTCGCTCTATTTGTAGCCTTTGCATTTGCAGCCATCGGTTTTATTGATGATTTTCTAAAAACTCTTACTCACAGTTCGTTAGGATTGAAAGCACGACAAAAAATTTTCGGTCAACTCTTTGTTGCTGTAATAATTGGAATCTATGCAATTAATAATGAAACTATTGGTACAGAGCTTCTGATTCCTTTTACAGGATCGTATATTGAATTACCAGTGGCTGTCTACATGATATTGGCAGTCTTAGTTATGTTAAGTTCGGCAAATGCTGTGAACTTGACAGATGGTTTAGATGGTTTGGCTTCCGGAACCATGGCAGTTGCCTCAGCAGTATATGCAGTTATTTCTTATAAACTCGGCAATCCAGAGATTGCTTTGTTTGCAGGTGGAACTGCCGGTGCATGCTTAGGTTTTCTATGGTTTAATGCTCATCCTGCCCAGGTGTTTATGGGAGATACGGGTTCCCTTGGATTAGGGGCGGCACTGGGAGTAATGGCAATTATGACAAAAACAGCGTTATGCTTACCGATAATTGCCGGTTTATATGTATTAGAGACTCTTTCTGTTATTATGCAGATAGTTTATTTCAAACTAACAAAAGGCAAGCGTTTATTTAAAATGGCTCCACTGCATCATCACTTTGAATTAAAAGGCTGGGAGGAACCACAAGTTATGATTAGATTTTTATTAGTCAGTATATTTTTTGGAGTGTTGGGGTTGTTAGCAGTCCTCTAACCGAATATACATTAGGGAAGGGGGCGTATGAATGTTTACTAAAGGTGGAAATCCTGACTTAATTATATTTACAGCAGTCATAATATTACTGAGTATCGGTTTGGTAATGGTTTTCAGTGCATCTTCAATAATGGGGCTCAATGATTTTCGCGATCCTTACCATTATGTAAAAAGGCAACTGATGTGGGCCGGTATAGGAATACTAGTCATGTTTGTCGCTGCAAAATTAGACTATCATGTTTATAAATATTTGGCACTACCCGGTCTATTATTAGCATTGATTCTTCTGGTCTTAGTGTTATTTATCGGCGAGGATATCAGCGGTTCGACTCGTTGGATCGATTTAGGTTTATTTAATCTGCAGCCATCAGAAATTGCCAAATTAGCTATGGTGAATTTTACTGCTGTATATTTTGCCAACAAACGAGAAAAAGTACGTAATTTTTTCACGGGTTTATTACCAATTCTTATTATTCTAGGGCTGCAGTTTTTTCTGATTATCAAGGAACCGGATTTTGGTACTGCAATTTCTATGAGCTTTACAATTTTGATTATTTTTTTTGCCGGAGGTGTTCACTTAGGACAACTTTTTGGGATGATCAGCTGTATGATGCCTGCCCTTTATTTACTGGTAAAGTATGAACCTTATCGGATGGGGAGGCTATTAGCATTTTTAGATCCCTGGTCCGATCCTACCGGGAAAGGATGGAATGTAATTCAGTCACTTACGGCTATTGGCTCGGGAGGTTTTTTCGGATTAGGCTTAGGTAACTCTAGGCAAAAGTTTTCGTATCTACCCGAACACCATACGGATTTTATCTATGCAATTTTATGCGAGGAGTTAGGTTTTATCGGTGGAGCTTTAGTGCTAATACTGTTTTTTGTCATTGCCTGGCGGGGTTTGCGAACAGCTTTGAATGCTCCCGACATTTACGGAAGTTTATTGGCTATTGGAATAACGTCAATGATCGGATTTCAGGCAATGTTAAACATTGGGGTTGTTACCGGTTCATTACCCGTTACAGGTATAACCCTGCCTTTCATAAGTTATGGGGGTTCTTCGCTGTTAACAAGTTTAGCAAGTGTTGGTGTTCTACTCAATATTTCTCGGCAGACTAAGTCATAAGTTTTGCAAGCATTCTATCACCAAATTTGAGGAACTGCATACTATAGACAGTGCTTGAGAGCATTGATCTGAGGTGATAGGATGCAGAGAATATTGATCGAAGGTGGTCATCCATTATCCGGGACTATTCGAATCAGCGGTGCGAAAAATTCAGTATTAAAGGTAATGGCAGCCGCTTTGTTGGGAAAAGGCAGGTTTATTATTAGTGATGTGCCTGAGATCAAAGATGTATACACTATGATTGGAGTTTTAGAAGCATTAGGAGTGAAAGCAGACTTAACTAAGTCGGTGTTGACTTTGGATGTCGATGAACTGGACGGTAAT
>JAAZMN010000127.1 GCA_012798795.1 Bacillota bacterium
AGAGATAATCAGCCTTTTTCAAAGTTTGGAGGAAAAATAATGGAAATATTTTTAGATTGTCTGCCGTGTTTTCTCCGTCAGGTTCTTGAAGCATCCCGCATGGTAACTGACCGGACAGAAATACATGAAGATGTTATGAAAGAAGCAATAAATATAATTAAGGATTATCAGAAGTTTAGATATTCCCCAGAAATAGGCCGCGCAGTTCATCAAATTGTTAAGCAGCGGACTGGAAATAGTGATCCCTATAAAGAGATTAAGAAAGAAAATATTAAGAGTGCTTTGCAAGTATATCCTTTGCTCAAGCAATTTTTGGATGAAAAAACAGATAAACTTTATTGGGCGTGCAAAATAGCAGCTACTGGAAATATTATTGATTCGGCAATTTACAATGAGATTAATATTGAGGAAGCTGTTGAACGAGAACTTGACAAAGAGTTTTCAATTTGTGATCTTCAGAAGTTGAAAAGAGAACTACAACAGGCAGATAGTCTTTTGATTATTGGTGATAATGCAGGTGAAACCGTGTTTGACCGGATATTAATTGAGGAAATGGCTCTTGATACTATCTATGCGGTAAGAAGTGAACCCATTATCAATGATGCAACTATGGAAGATGCGTGTGCGTCAGGGCTTGAGCTTAGGACAAGGCTTATTTCAACAGGTTGTAATGCACCAGGCTTAATTCTTCATGAGTCTACTAAAGAGTTTTTACAAATATTTCATCAAGCTGATATTGTAATCAGTAAAGGACAGGGTAATTATGAAACTCTTTCGGAGCAAAAGCGAGAAATATATTTTCTGTTGAAAGCTAAATGCCCTGTAATTGCTGATGATCTAGGTGTTAATGTCAATGATTATGTTTTAAAAAAGTGTTGACAACTACAGTTAGTAAAAGTATACTAAAGCTGTAGGCATACCCCTCCGGGGAGGGGGTATGCCATAGAGGTGGTATCAGTGAAATCAGATAAAGGAAAAATAATGCGACTGCTTAAAACTGCAAGAGGACAGCTGGATGGTCTTATTAAAATGGTTGAGGATGACCGATACTGCATTGACATTTCTAATCAGATTATGGCTACTCAAGCCATTCTGCGTAATGTCAACCGCCAGATACTTGATGATCATTTGGAATGCTGTGTCAGAGAGGCATTTGAAAAAGGTGATGCACGGCCAAAGATTGAAGAAATCTTGGATATTATTGATAAACTAACGAAATAGGGTTGTTGGTTGGCCCCTTTTGGGGCTTAATTTTTACACTACTGACACTCCCACGGGGGTGGGGGTGTAAACAAGTATTTTTGTTGAAAAATGCAGTTATATGGATAATAACAGTGGCTATAAAAAGGAGTTAAGCAGGATAAAGTAAATGAGGTGATGAGATCATGAAGCAGGAAACTTTAGGGGTAATTGGAATGACATGTGCATCCTGTGCTAGTGCCGTTGAAAGAAGTGTGAGCAGGATTGACGGAGTACATTCTGCCAATGTTAATTTAGCTGCTGAAAAGTTGAGTGTCGAGTTTGATGATAATAAGACTGATCTTGAAAACATTAAGGATGCCATAGTAAAGGCTGGTTATCAGGTACTAAAAATTGAAGTGGGCGAACAAGTTGATGTAGCAAGAGAGCGGAGAGAAAAAGAAATTAAGTCCCTTTGGAACAGATTTTTATTTGCGGCCATTTTTACTATACCTTTGTTGTATGTTGCTATGGGACATATGTTGGGATTACCTCTTCCCGAATTTATTATGCCGGAGGTGAACCCATTAAACTTTGGATTAGTTCAGATTTTATTAACACTTCCAGTGCTCGCTGTCGGCTATAAATTCTATACAGTAGGCTTTAGTAGGTTATTTCGACGTGAACCTAATATGGATTCACTAATTGCAGTTAGTACTAGTGCAGCTTTCTTGTATGGCATTTATGCTGTATTCCAGATTAAAGCGGGAAATCTTGAATATGCTAACGACTTATACTTTGAAAGCGCTGGAGTTATAATCACCCTTATTGCTCTGGGGAAATACCTGGAAGGTGTAACCAAAGGTAAAACTTCGGAATCAATTAGAAAGCTGATGGACTTAGCCCCCAAGACAGCAGCAGTAATTCATGATGGTAAGGAAATAATCATTCCCATCGAAAAAGTGGAAGTAGGAGATGTACTGTTGGTTAAACCTGGTGAAAGAATTCCTGTCGATGGTGTAGTAACAGCAGGTTTGACAGGGGTAGATGAATCTATGCTTACTGGGGAGAGTATTCCGGTGGAAAAGACTGTAGGTAGTGAGGTAACAGGGGGTACAATCAATAAAAATGGAACCATACAGTTTAAGGCAGCAAAGGTAGGTAAAGATATGGCTTTATCTCAAATTATTAAACTGGTAGAAGATGCTCAGAGTTCTAAAGCACCAATAGCTAAGATGGCAGATGTAATTTCCGGGTATTTCGTTCCAATTGTCATGATAATCGCGGTTATAGCTGGTCTTGCCTGGTACATTTCAGGTATGTCGGTTACTTTTTCATTGACAATATTTATAGCAGTGCTAGTAATTGCCTGTCCTTGTGCTTTAGGTTTGGCGACACCAACAGCTATTATGGTCGGCACCGGAAAGGGTGCTGAAAATGGAGTATTAATTAAAAGCGGAGAAGCCCTGGAGACAGCCTACAAAGTTCAAACCATTGTATTTGATAAAACTGGAACCATTACTGAAGGAAAACCCAAAGTGAGAGATATAGTTACAGTAAAAGATGTTGACGAAACTAAGCTATTGCAGTTGTCTGCTTCTGCAGAGAAAGTATCGGAGCACCCTTTAGGTGAAGCCATTGTTTACATGGCTGCAGAGGAGGAGCTTGAATTATTAAATGTAGAAAATTTTATAGCCATACCAGGTCATGGAATTGAGGCAGTAATTGAAAATAAAAAGGTGCTATTAGGTAATAAGAAGCTGATGGATACAAGAGGAATAGCAATAACACTACAGGAAGAATCGGATAGACTGGCTGAAGAGGGTAAGACACCAATGTTTGTGGCTGTTGACGAAAAATTTGCTGGAGTAATAGCCGTCGCTGACACTATGAAATCCAGTAGTAAACGGGCTATCGCAGTATTACACAAAATGGGCATCGAGGTAGTTATGATTACGGGAGACAATAAAAGAACAGCAGCAGCTATTGCTAGACAGGTTGGTATTGATCGGGTCTTAGCTGAAGTTTTGCCTCAGGACAAGGCTAATAAAGTGAAAAAGCTGCAGTCTGAAGGCAAGAAAGTAGCAATGGTAGGTGATGGCATTAATGATGCACCAGCATTGGCACAGGCTGATATTGGCATCGCTATTGGGTCAGGAACTGATGTAGCTATGGAATCAGCTGACATTGTACTAATGAGAAATGATTTAATGGATGTTCCTACAGCTGTTCTTCTTAGTAAACAGACTATGAGGAATATAAAGCAGAATCTGTTTTGGGCGTTTGCCTATAACAGTGCTGGTATACCAATAGCTGCCGGGCTACTTTATCTCTTTGGTGGTCCACTGTTAAATCCGATTATTGCAGCGGCGGCTATGACTTTTAGTTCCATATCGGTATTGGGAAATGCACTGAGGCTTAAGAGATTTAAGCCTGTACATTAATCAATGGGACACACAAGTGCGACAAGTATGTGAACTCGAGATAAGGAGATAAGATGAACAAGGACATAGTGGTACACACAAAAATAGGATGGAACTTTGATAATAGCTACGCAAAATTACCTGCCTTATTTTTCAGTCGTCTTAGCCCAGCAGCTGTTTCTGCTCCAGAGTTGGTAATCCTTAATTGTCCTCTAGCCTCTCAGCTTGGTTTAGACGCTGATGAATTGCGAGGGAAGGATGGCACTGCAATAATTTCCGGCAGTCAAATCCCAAAAGGAGCTAATCCACTTGCTCAAGCTTATGCTGGCCATCAATTCGGGCATTTTACTATGCTGGGAGATGGAAGAGCTCTTATAATTGGCGAACAAATCACGCCTTCGGGCGAAAGGTTTGATATTCAGCTTAAGGGTTCTGGCCCAACACCATATTCCAGAGGGGGAGATGGAAAGGCTGTACTTGGACCAATGCTGCGGGAGTATATCATTAGTGAAGCCATGCATGGACTCGGTATTCCAACTTCACGCTCTCTAGCAGTGGTCAAGACTGGTGAAATGGTTTTGCGCGAATCTTACTTGTCAGGAGCAGTTTTAACTCGAGTAGCCGCTAGTCACATACGAGTTGGGACGTTTCAATATGCAGCAAATTGGGGAACTACTGAGGAACTACGGATCTTAGCTGATTATACAATAAAGCGTCATTTTTCAAATTTAGAAGGCAGCGAAAATAGATATCTTTCTTTGCTTCAGGAAGTGATTAAGCGTCAAGCTTCATTGATAGCAAAATGGCAGTTAGTCGGATTTATCCATGGAGTTATGAATACGGATAATATGGCGATAAGTGGAGAAACAATTGACTATGGTCCTTGTGCATTTATGGATGAATATGATCCTGCCACGGTTTTCAGCTCAATCGACATATATGGCCGTTATGCCTATGAAAATCAGCCCAAGATCGCCCAATGGAATCTGGCAAGATTTGCTGAAACGCTGTTACCTCTGCTGCACGACAATGAGGATAGGGCGGTAGAAATTGCTGAAGACGTAGTTTCTACATTTGCTGATTTGTATTATTGTAATTGGCTTGACGGGATGCGGGCGAAATTAGGGCTTCTAACTAAAGAAGATCAGGATGAAGAGCTTATCTTAAGCTTGCTTAATATAATGCATAAGTATCGTGCTGATTACACAAACACCTTCCGGACTCTAACTACTGCTGACAATATGGACATGGATATTTTTGGCAGCAAAGAATACAACCAATGGCATGGGCTTTGGCAGCAGCGGCTAGACAGACAGAATAAAGATAAAGCTGTATCTCATCGATTAATGCAGGAAAGCAATCCGTCAGTAATTCCCCGTAATCATAGGGTCGAGGAGGCACTGAAGGCCGCTGTAGAATATGCAGATTACAGCGTTATGAACAGGCTTCTCAATATTCTTTCACAACCCTATGGATATACTCTCGAGCAAGATGAATACGCTAAACTCCCGAAGCCGTCAGGTGTTCCTTATCGGACATATTGTGGGACTTGATCCTAGGGTTTGTTTGACTGCTAAATTTTACTTTGTTATAATTTAACCGAATGCAGGTATGCGAGGGGGCTAATTATGAAAGCTTTATTGGTAGTTGATATGATAAATGATTTTATTAGAGAAGATGGAAAGTTATCTTGTGGTGAAGCAGGGCTAGCTATAGTAGATTTTGTATCTGATAAAATTGATGAGTATAGAGAAGCAGGCCACAAAATAGTATTTATTTGTGATCATCATGAAGAAGATGATAAGGAATTTTTAATGTTTTCAAAGCATGCAGTAAAGGGAACAGAAGGCAGCAAAACAATAGACGAATTAGATGTAAGAGAAGAGGATAAGGTCATATACAAAAGAAGATACAGCTCATTTTTTGGGACAGAACTTGATTTATATCTGAGGGAGCAAGGGATAGATGAGATAAGTATAGTCGGAGTATGTACTAATATATGTATCCTATATACTACAGCTGATGCTAGAAATTTGGCTTATAAGGTAAACGTATATAAAAATGGGGTAGCTTCTTTTGATGAAGCAGCCCATGAATTTGCTCTTAAAGAAATAAGGACTACTTTAGGTGCAAATGTAATATAGGCTTTGGAA
>JAAZMN010000128.1 GCA_012798795.1 Bacillota bacterium
GGTGTTCACAGATATATTAGGTAGAATTATTATAACATAAATGTATTTTAATTGATAGACGTTCAATTCTGAACTATGTCTCTATCTTCATATTTCTCATTATTGGTATTGACTTAATGTTCTTTTTGTGATAATTTTAACGTAGTGTTCAAAATTATTTTATATATGTCTTTTTATACCTCAATTCGAAAGCAATATACTGTTTCTAAAATACAATGCCTCATAATTTATGTTTTGTTTGTGATTTTTTTTAACAATGGCCTTGTTTTATTATGCTAAAAATACAAAACAGGAGGTAAAACAAATGAAGGCGTTTGTAATGCGAAGAATTGGAGAAGTAGGATTTATGGAAAAGGAGAAACCAAAGTGCGGTCCCAATGATGCCATTATTCGAACAACAAGAGGACTTGTATGTACATCTGATGTACATACGGTTGCTGGTGCTATTGGCGAACGAACCAATCTCACTTTAGGGCACGAAGCTGTAGGAATCGTGGATACCGTAGGCAGTGAAGTAAAACTGTTTAAACCGGGTGACCGAGCCTGTGTCGGTGCTATCACTCCTTCTTGGGGCTCATCTGCTGCCCAACGAGGATTTCCTTCTCAATCAGGAGAAGCTTTGGGAGGTTGGATGTATTCTAACGTAAAAGACGGTTCTTTTGCTGAATTTTTCCACGTAAATGAAGCAGATGCCAATATGGCTCTTATTCCTGATGATATTTCAGATGAAGCAGCTGTTTATTGCACAGACATGATGTCTACAGGATTTGCTGGATCTGAAAACGCTAACATCCCTTTAGGCGGTACAGTTGCAATTTTTGCTCAAGGGCCAGTGGGCCTTATGTCTACTGCAGCAGCTAAAATGCTGGGAGCAGGCCTTATTATTACCGTAGAAACCGATCCTAAACGGCAGGAACTCTCAAAACTGTATGGTGCCGATTTTGTTGTTGATTTTGCTAAAGAAGACACAGTCAAACGCATTATGGAACTAACAGATGGCGAAGGAGTAGATTCTGCTGTGGAAGCACTAGGATTTGATGGTACTTTCCAGCAAGCTATTAGGGTTACTAAACCGGGCGGAACAGTATCCAACATCGGATACCATGGAAGTGGCGAGTTTGTTCATATTCCAAGAGAAGCTTGGGGTGTAGGAATGGCCAATATTACTATTGTCACTGATCTATGTCCCGGTGGTCGTGTAAGAATGGAAAGAATGCTCCGGCTGCTGCAAACAAAAAGAGTTGACCCAACTCACTTAACATCTCATACTTTTTCCTTTGATGAAGTAGATAAAGCATACAATCTAATGAAGAATAAAGAAGACAATGTAGTTAAACCGTTGATTGTTTTTTAGAATTATATTGAATAAGGCTGGTTTAGAGATAAACTGTCCTTCAAAGTGCTGAGTTAATCTAAAAAATGATCTCATAATGTCTGTTCCAATATTTATTGGAACAGATATTATGATCTAAAGCCATTCTTTATTTTACTCCTGCTGTTACTCTTTATAATCGCTGGTTTTATACTCAGATAAAATAACCGGGTTAATTCTTATTATCCGTTTTGGTAACAATACTTTCTCTATGATGCAGACCAATAAGATCCATTACCGGCACTGTAAAAAGAATCCCTGTCCCTGGATCGTCAAGTTTCCCAGCCTTAACCAAAGCATCAATAATAGGTCCTTTTTCAGATCTTTCTGCAAGAATGAAAATAACTTCTTTTGATGATTCAATATTCAGGTTAAAAAACTTCTTAAACTCTTTTTCTCCTGTTCCGCGCCCATATAAAATGGTGGCTCCGAAAGCTCCGGCCTTTTTGGCTTCTTCCACTATGCTATCTGCTTTTCCTCTTTCTACAACAACAAAGACAGCTATAAACTCCATGAACAAACGCTCCTTTCACTAATCCTAATGATTGGTCATACTTTAATGATTAGACCCAATAACAGCACTGTGATAGCCGATCCTAACGAAGTAAGACCTACCAACCCAAAACCATTCAATAATGGATCACTGCCGGCGATAACTCTAGACAGGCCAATAGCTATAGCCATATTAATGGGTATATTAATTGGGCCTGTGGTTGCGCTGGCTGAATCAAAAGCAATACCAACAATCCCATCAGGAGCAAAATAAGTTAAAATAATAGTAATTACTAGAAGAGGAATAACTATTTTTGTAGTAGAGATTTGAAACAGAATCTTAGTTATACCTAATGCCATTCCGGCACCAAAACCAAGAGCTACGGCATGAATAAGCGTCTGCTTTTGCAAAACGCCAATAGAAATTTCCTCGGCTTCCATGGCCAGTGAATGAAGTGCAGGTTCTGTTAGAGTAGAAAGATAACCCATTATAAATCCGACGACTATTATTAGGAATTTATTATCCAAAACCGGTAGGCTAGCACCAACAGAATCTCCTAATGGTATGAGACATAATGAAATTCCCTTTAAAAAGAGAAAGAGTCCCACCAAACTTAAAAAGTAACCCCCAAAAAACGACTGCGGTTTTTGCAGGGGATTTTTGAGAATTATCATTTGAAATAAAAGTAAAGCTAGAACAATAGGGGTTAGACTCTTAAAGACACTAAATAAGTCCTTTAGCATTAAAAATCCTCCTTTAAAGTAAATGCGACTACGATAGCATCCATCTTTTGAACACAAGATTTAGCATATCTTCAGCTAAATGGTGTACTAAGTATTGAATTGATGCTACAGTCTACTCTATCATTATATAGCATTTTTCATTATTTGTGTGAAATTTGCTTTTAAATTTACATAAGAATAATATTAACCATCAACTAAAAAAAGCAAGCCCGGCCGGATATCGAAAGCTGCTTCAGCAAGTAGAGCCTCTTTTTTTGCAGTAATCCTAATCTGCAAAAGATGTGGGCCCTGAGCAGGTTGTTCAGGAGTAGAAAGAAAAAATTCTGCTAAGATTCTCCCCTGCGGACGGATAGCAATCATCAATCGTCTGCCAGGCTCAATCACCCAACCACACGGCGGGGTGATTGTCAACCATCCTTCCACCCGCTTGCCGGTATTATTCTTCAGAATCAAGAAGACTTCAGCAAGGGCACCTGGGCGCGGAAAGGGTTTGGCATACTTTAACAGAGGTTGAATCTTATCAACTTTTCCACCATCAATTGGGGATAATACTTGCTTTTCCTTCATACCGAAGTTGTTTTTCCCACTTGCTGCCATCTTCCTCCCCCTTTTTAGCAGATGCCCCCTACTACTATGCTTTCATAATATCAATTGCTCATGCACAAAGCAACCTTTAGTCCTAACGCCTACTTAAATTTAACCGCCGTGCCATAAGCCATTACTTCAGCTGCCCCACTCATAACAGCAGTCGAAGCATAGCGAATATTGATGACCGCGTCTGCTCCCAAGGCAGTAGCTTCCTCCACCATTCGCTTAGTAGCGAGTGCTCGGGCCTCATTCATCATTTTACTGTATTCCTTTAATTCTCCTCCGACAAGGTGCTTAAATAGTTGAGTAATATCACGGCCAACATGCCTTGTTTGAATGGTACTACCAGTTACCATACCCAACATTTCCAATTCCTTACCTGCTACATAATTAGTATTTACTAAGATCATCGTATTCCCCACTCCTTATTTCTTTTATCCTTTCAATTAGAACAAATATAATAATACCGATTAACGCTAACGGGATAATAACAGCCAAAATTTTACCTGGTATAGGCATAGATTGCAGTACTGTTATAGTCAAAATAAACACAAAGTATATTACTATAATCACCGCAACTATTATGGGTGCAATGAGTTTCTTTATATACTTCACCTGCGTTTCACTTCCTCTCAACCTTCTTCACTTTTGTATTCTGACTTTAAGATGCCGTAGTATACTAAATCGTAAAAATGGCCCCATTTATTCACATGATTTCTAAACACCCCTTCTTTTTTCATACCCAGCTTTTTCATAACCATTCCCGATGCCGGATTATGACTTAAATGAGCGGCGTAAATTCTAGCTAAACCTAATTCATTAAAACCGTATTCAATAACAGCCTTTGCAGCTTCAGTACAATACCCGTTATTCCAATACTCCTTCCCAATCCAATAACCTAACGATCCTCAGCTGTTATTTCTATGAATTTCAAGACCGATAGCTCCAATAAGAGTATCCGGAGCTTTTAAACAAATAGCTAAGGTCATAAATTCATCTTTTTTAAAACGTTCCTGGTGACTGCTGATCCACTGCTCTGCAGCACCATCCTCGTATGGGTGAGGGATATTCAGAGTTGTCGCAGCTACTTCTTTAGTTCCTGCAAGTAATTGTACAGTCTTTGCATCATTTAGTGAAAAGGGTCTTAAATACAATCTCTTACACATTAATGTAGGTAATTTTTCCATATTTTGAGTCCTCCAAAGAATTTATTCTATAAATTTAAAATGCTTGTAAGAAATTCTTCACCCCATATAAATCCAAAAAATTATATTTGGCTCTTGAATCCATTCCCCGAACTAGAATTGCTTTTATCCCAACTTGTTCCGCTCCCCAAACATCAGCATTATAATTATCGCCAATCATCCAGATATCATCTGCTCAAAATGCTCGCCCTAAAGCTACTTCAAATATCTTTGGATTGGGCTTCTCGAATCCTACTTCAGCAGAATTAATAACATCAATCAGATAATTATCTAACCCCAGATGGCTGATAATTAGATTCACCAATATGTCTTTATGCATACTATCAGGAAAATTTTGCCTTAATATAATATCAGCCGATTCTTTAATTAACTGCCTGTCCTTTAATAACATTTCATAAACTTCTTCTGTAAAGCCACCCTTTGTATTATTTTCTAATAGAAATTTATCTCCCCAATCAACTCTGGAATCAAGGTGATCTATCCCTCTAATCTCCCATATCCCATCATTTTGTAGTCTAACAAATGGATAATTTGTTCTAGGTTCTCGCGGTGGACCAAATTCAATTAGTAACTCCTTAAGTATTTTTTTGTGTTTTCATATGAATTCAAGCGCGCTTCTTTTCTATCAACCCTGCTAAGAGCATATAGCAGTAATAATGGTTTATGCGGTGTTCTCTCGCTTCCGCGTTTCCATATCTTTAATTCTGATAATATACGCGTAAAATCGTCTGTTGTCATTTAAAACCCTCCCGTTCAGCAATACAGGGCTAAGTTTTAGTAATCCCGTCTAATATAATCCAAAAACCCACTTAACAAAGACCAAGATACCACCCGCACTGCAATATCTATAATAAACAGAATAACCGCTGCTAATAACAACCACGTCCAAACTGGATATAATTCATGATAAACTTGCGAACCATCAGATAATACCTGATCAGGTTCAGTGATAATTCTACCCTCCGTAAACTCTGCTAAATGTGTCATCAGCTTATAGCCGTCATTATTAAATCGGTATTCAGGAGAATACCCAACTGCTAACCCGGTTTGATAATTGTATGCTTCTGAATTGTAATCACCTACATTAATTAAAAAGGTCCCCTCGCTATCAATATTAAATTCTCCCCTATATTCACCAGGCGCTGTTTGCTTTAGCTCAATCTTCTCAGTATTCCCTTTAGGGCTGGTTACTGTGGCATATAATGACAAAAAATTAAGATAATGCCCCTGATCATCTAATGCATCAACAATGATTCGACCTTGATCATGATCTTGAATCCCATAAGCAAACAGATTAGCATTGGAAACATCTCGGCCTGCATACCGCACCATTTCACTAAACAACCGATTGTATGCTTCTGTGCCTATCCAATCTACTAACCATTTTTCGCCGCTGTCCCCCAAAAAGCTAACTGTCCTGCCTAACCCGTACCTCCAACTTGCCAACAGCGGGGACAAATCTGGAGTTATCAGATGAACATCCGCTAATTCTCTTGCACTAGTGACAATAAATCCGTGTATTGGCGGCACCTGCTGCCAATTTAAAATCTGATTTAGTGGTGTTTGTCCTAAAGCAGTGGGCATAAATGTCTCTTCTGAAATTGCCCTGCGCATTATCCGTTTAGTTTCTGCTATAAACACCTGCGTTATTGTGTTTAAGTCCGTAGTATAATAAAACTCACCTTTACCCCACTCAGCTAGGTTTTTCATCAACTGAATATCCGCATCACTGCCTATGGCGACTGCACTTAAGGTAACTCCCTGCTGTGCCATTTCCTGACACAGCATCTTATAATCATAGTCCCCTTCTGAAACTCCGTCAGAAAGCAGCAGTATATGTCTAACTGCCGAATCTTTTTTACTAATTGCTTGATAAGCTTCCTCCAAGGCAGGAAATATTTTCGTGCCGCCACCTATCTCCAGCAGGGCCAATTGATTTTTTATTTGCTCAGTGTTACTGGCTTTCTGAATGGGAACAATCCATTCCGGCTTGACATCAAAAGCTAAAATGCCTACCCGCTCTTCGCTTACTAACATATCAATAACAGCAGCGCTTGCTTCCTTTGCCAAGTCCAGCTTGGTTAAATTCCGTACTTCAGATTGGACTTGATTCATACTCCCAGATTTGTCAATAACAAGCAGCATAGTTAAAGTAGGAAACAGCACACGCTGTTCAATTTGAGAATTCACCGGCAGCATTGCATCTAATTGAGTTGAACTGTAATCACCCATGCCATAACTCTGCTCTCCGCCAATTACAATTAATCCCCCGCCTAAATCATGCACATAACTGTGTAGCAGTCGAATTTGTCCAGGTGATAGATAATGCGCCGGAATATCACATAATACCACTGCTGAATAAGACTGCAGTTCTTGTAATGAATTAGGAAACGCCAAAAAGACCCGCTCTTCCACTGGAATATCATTTATTAGTAAAGCATTAACCAAATACTGTAAATCCGATTCATAATCACTGACAATCAAAACCGGGCTTAAACCCGCAGCTATAACGAAATTTGTCCCCCAATTGTTAATCATCAGTGTATCAGCTTCAGCTTCAACTTCAACTCGGTAATTATAAAACCCGCCAGTTTCAAGTTCTTGTTTAAATGCAATCATATTAATACCGGAAGCAAGGCCAACAGATTTTTCTTCTGTCAAAACTCCGTTTAAATATACTCTCACTTGGCTGCAAGTCGAATGGCTGCTGTTAATCTGTACTTTAAGTGGAAATTCTTGATGAAGTTTCACCCGATTAGGAACACTGACCTGCTCGATATAAACTTCTGGTGTGCCTTCTTTTTCAACTATATAAACATCTATCGGAATCTCTTGTTCATAATAGGAAACAGCCGATTGCATAGTATCGGCTAAGTTGGCTTCGCCATCGCTTAACAGCACAACACGATAGCTGCCCTCATCCGGCTTATTTGCTAAAGCTGCATCAAGGCCCGCTGCAATATTTGTATAACTGCCATTAACCTTGGTAAAGAAACCTTGCATTTCCCAATTATGAGTAAGCCTTTGTTCCAATTGTGCCGATTGACCGAAAACAACAGCACCCACTTGATCTTTTTCATTTTTAGAAACTAATACTTGATTGATAAATTCGATAATTTTACCCTGAGTATCGGCTCCCATACTATCAGATAGATCCACAACAAACATTAACGCCACATCATTATTGGGTATTTTAAGCTGAGGCTTGGTTAGTGCCAGTATTAACAAAATTATAATTAGCATCCTCAGCACTAAAACCCAGGATTCTTTAGCCATACGTGACCGCAAACTCTTCTTATAAATTAAAATGATAATAGGGAGCGTCAGCAGCAATAGTAAGAATGCCGGTTTTTCAAGAATCATTATTACTGATTCCCCCCCTTTTTAAACCACGGACAATCAAAACTTGATGATAAAGATAATACTCTAATATTAAAAGAATGACTGCGGCAATAATAAAGTAATCCCACAAATCAAGACGAAATTCGCCCTGCTCAACACCGATGATTGAGTCAATTGAATCTAATTTTGTAGTTAAGTCAGTCTCGTCAGCGGATAATAAATTAACTGCAAAATAATCGCTGCTGCCGTCAGAATAATCTATGGTGTAAACCCCGGCGCGATCTAAATCTGCAATTAGTATTAAAGAACTACTCCGGTAAAACGGTACAAAATTGTCTTCTTTGGTAACTTGCATCACCTTTTTCAAAGGTCTCACAGGAAATTGATACATTCGACCTGTTTTAACTAAAGCATAATTTGCATCAAATACCTGCGGGTAAAACCAGGATGCCGTATTAGCCATCAATACTGGAAACCCAACTATAAGTGGCAGGTTTGACTGATATAAATCAAAGGGAAATAGCAACCAGCGAAAATCAGGCTGTTCATAAGTGAGCAGCAGTGGACACTGAGTTGAATAAACCACAGCTGTAAATTCCTTCGGCAAGTCAAGCCCAATGGGCTCCTGTACTCTTAACTCACTTAAATCAACAAATCGCAGCAGCGGATGATCCTTTTCCCATCCGGTAATTAAAGGCTCGCTTATTATATCACTCTTATATAAATCAAGTTCAGGCGGTATTGTCCCGAAGAAAATCGCATTCATCATAATCTGCGCTGGTGGTTTTACTCGGTCGAATATTACCAGATCATATAATTCTAATTCACTGCCAATAAGCTCAGGTTTTGTAAACAACCTAATCTGAGGAATAGTCAATAACGCCCGTTCTAAAAAATAATTACCCGGACCCACAATTAAAACTCTCATTTCTTCATCGCTGTTTACCACAAAATAGGCGGTGTTATCCAAAGATAGATGATCATTAATATGCAGTGAAACAAGATAAACCGCTCTATTTTCAGATTTTATTGAATAGATATAAGCTTTTTCCTCATGAGGATTAAGGCTTATTTCTTCAGAAATGACAATCCGCTCTTCTCGGCTGATTGTCATCAATAAGTTTTGTACTTTATCTGATGCATTCTTTACCCGCACTAAAACATCATACTCCCCCGGTCTACCAGTAATACTGCGTATTTCCAAACCGGTTATACCGATGTTTTCAGCTTGCCCGCCCACTAGAACATAGGCTATATCTAAACTTAAGTCACTTTCAAGTTCAGACGGTTCAAAAGCTCCATCGGTGAAAAAAACTACTTCTGCATTTCGAAAATTACTGCCCATAGATGCAACTAATTCCAAAGCAGCTGAAACACTTAAAGGTGCATCGGTACAAGATAGGTTAGACAAAACTTCGACAACATACCCGTGATCGTTGGAAAAATCCGTCTCAACTGCAGCACTGGCTGCTGCTTTAATAACGCAAAATTCAGCAGTTACCGCTGATTGATTCACAAATTCAACCGCCTTGTTTACTGCACTGCCAAATCGATTTGGTTTGATATCATCTGCCTGCATGCTGCCAGATGCATCAATAATTAAGACATACTTATTTTGAGCAGCAGTAGACTTAAGCTGCGGCCTGGCATAAGCAAATATTAATAAAATTAGAATAAATAACTGCAAAAATAGCAGAGGGTCTAGGTGCAGACGAAACTGGGGACGTTTAGTGCGGTAATCAGTAATCATGTTCTCCCACAATAAAGTTGAGGGAATAACATAATCCCGCTTTCTTCCTTTTAAAAAATAGAATAGTACTACAAAACCTAAAGAAAATAACAAATAAAATGCTGAGAGATTTACAAATGTCATCACTTAACCCCTCTTAGCTTGCGTAAACTATCAAAAATCACAGCTTCCAATGATGTTTCTGTTGATACAGTTAAATAGAGAATCTGATAACGCTTAGCAAATTCAGCCATATCATGCAGGTAAATCTCTAATCTGTGGCGATACTGGACAATAACTTCCTCACATAAATAGACTTCTTTCGCCAAACCCAATTCAGAATCAATTAATAACACATCGTCATCTTCACTTGGAAGCAATTCTTGACTGGATAATACTTGAATCATCCATACTTCAAAACCAGATTTAAGGAGTTTTAGAACCCCTGTTTCATATCCACCTTCATCAAAAAAATCGCTGAAAATCACGGCCAGTCCCGGCCTTTGTACATTGGCAAACTCACCTAAAGCTTGATTTACATTCGTTTTACCATCTGCTCGAGTATGGTCGAGAAAGCGAAAGTAATGCTGTACCCAGTTCTTACCTTTCTTTGGCTGCAGCTGTTTTGTAATAGTTGAAGTAAAAAATGCTGCCCCAACTCGATCTAACTTCGCCAATCCAATATAACCAAGTGCTGCTGCCAGCTGCAGAGCATAAGCTAATTTAGATGGTTCACCAAAGCCCATTGATGTGCTGTGATCAATCAGACAATAAATTAAAGAATCTCGTTCCTCAATAAATTGCTTTAAAAATAGCTGTTCTAGACGGGAATATAGATTCCAGTCAATATAACGGTAATCATCGCCTACCTGATACTGTCGATAATCGCTAAATTCCATTCCCCCGCCTAAGCGTCTGCTGTATTTTTGGCCTGCCATATTAGAGTATTGTACTTTTTTAGTCAAAACCTCTATCTGCTCCAGTAAGCGCATTAAGCCGGTATCCAATAACAAAACTTTCAGCTCCCTATTTTCTTAGTTCCGCAGTGTTATCAATTATCTCCTTAATTAATAAATCAATATCTAATTGAGCTGCTTGTCCTTCAAAGTTTAGCATAATCCGGTGGCGCAAACTCGGTGCAGCCACCGCCTTAATATCTTGATAATCCACATTATACCGCCCAGCAAGGAACGCCGCAGCTTTACCAGCTAATACCAATGACTGAGCCGCTCTCGGACTAGCACCATAGCGGACATACTGTTTTACCTTATTAAGTGCGTTGTTAGTCGGATGGGTTGCCAAAACCACCCGCGAAGCATAATCAATAACCGGATCTGCAATAGGTATCTGCCTAATTACCTGCTGCAGTTCTTTTAATTCATCTCCGGTAATAACCGACTCCGGTTTGACAGTAATATCGCTGGTAGTCCTTCTTAAAATATCATTCAGTTCCGATAAGCTTGGATAATCTACCTTTAGTTTAAAGAAAAACCGATCTACCTGAGCTTCTGGCAGCGGATATGTTCCCTCAAGTTCAATGGGGTTTTGTGTAGCAATTACAAAAAATGGCTGTTCTAACATGCGTGTTTGACCTGCAACTGTCACACTGCCTTCCTGCATCGCCTCTAATAATGCAGATTGAGTCTTTGCCGTTGCCCTGTTGATCTCATCTGCCAGAATAAGCTGTGCAAACAACGGTCCCGGCTGAAACTGGAAATACCGCCTGCCAGATTTATCTTCCATGAGAATATTTGTACCGGTAATATCAGCCGGCATCAAATCAGGAGTAAACTGAATCCTGGCAAATTTCAACCGAAAAACCTGACTCATGGTGTTAACCAGCATTGTTTTCCCTAATCCCGGAACTCCTTCTAGCAGTACATGCCCATTGCAGAGCACAGCAATTAAGACTTTTTCTACTACATCATCTAATCCAACAATTACTTTACCGATTTCTGCCTTAGAACCCAGAATAAACTGCCGATACTCTTTAACTTGATCTAAATCATACTGCAGCATCCCTACCATCCTCTCATTTTTACATCTATTCCAAAGCCAAAAGTGAAAAGTACTCTCTAATAAGATCGCGATATACCGCAGGGATTTCTTCGTTTGCCAGCTGATTAAGTAAATCCGTCCTGTAACTAACAAAACGTCTTTCTATTGGCTGATCTCTATCCTGTACACCTGGAAGCGGCGGCAGCAGTTCATCTAGATAAGCAGTGATATATGAATCATCGGTTACTGCTGAACTTAGCCGCTGCTGTTGATAATCTTCTCCGCTGTATTGATATTCAGCCGAATCATCCGATACTACTTCATCTGGAGAAACTCCGGCACTGCCCGGAAGCATTGTTTGAAGGTCATCATCTATCTCAACAAAATCGCCGCCCATTAAAACGCCATTCATAAGCTCTTCCATTAGAGCTTCATCTTCAACAAGCAGTCCCTGCTGCAGAAAAGCTTTACTATAGTCTAAATTGCGACTGGAGGACTGTTCATGAGAGATTCCACCGCTATCGCCCTTTAGTCCTGTTTGATTTTGACTATCTGCAGCTGCCTGCATCGACTTTGCTGCATCTTCGCTCAAATCAAGGCGGCGCCTTAATACTTCCTGGCTTGCTGCCATTTCCATAACTAACCGCTGTTTAAGTTCATCAAGCTTTTCGCTGTCTTCTCCAAAATCATTGGGAAATGTCTGCCACTGAAACTCTACAGCTTCCATATCTATTAAGTTAGGTTGTGAAGAACTGCGCACTAATGTTTCGCGAAACAGTTCTTGGGTAAAATCCAACTGCTGTTCTTCATATTCGCCAACAGACTGTGTCAAGGCTGTGTAATTATCTTCTAAAACTCCGCTGGGCCAAAGCGCCCAAGCTAATACTAGAGTAAATACTACTAATCCAACAGCAAATGAAATTTTAGAATAATGTTTAATTGAAAACTGAAATGCCTGTTTGTTCTGGAATTGCTCAGCGTGATTAACTACATTATCATATAACAGTTTTTGAAACACATTATGTGATTCTTCTTTTACTAGTTGATACAAAGTAATTAGTTTTGCTTCATATCCTAAACTGCGATCAGCCTGAGCGATGACCAGATGGGTCTTTATAGGTAATAACCAGCCTAAGAAGCCCATACCAAGCAGCCCTAAAGTACTCAGCAGTATTATATAAAACCAATTCAAATTTATGGAAAAAGCTTTACTTAATAAGAGCAAAACCCCAATAATGCTAATTACAGCGTGTAACCCGATATAAACAAATTGATAAGCTCTAACTTGTTTATAGTTGTTTTCATATTGTTTAATTAAACTTTCTATTCTCATTACTGCCCTCATCTCACTCTCCAAATAATAGGCTGCGGAAATCAAATTTTAAGTCAGCCAATCCAATTACAGCAAGAATAAGGTAACCGAAGATAAACATCCAATTCAATTTAAAACCTAAACTATTGCTGTGCAGCAACAAACTCACAAGGAAAACTAATAATACCAAAGCACCGGCAGATTTTAAGTATTTAGTGAACTTATTTTGCAGGTAAATACCTATCCAGCCCAAAATAATTCCTAAAATCCAAATGCTGAACATACTGGAGTACAATTTATTTAATGTAACCGCACCAGAAAGATATGCAAAAATACCCACTGGTACAGTAGATACAATCAAGATCAATGTTTGAACCACAGCTGAGATACATACTCCCAAAATAATCGGCCAGCTCTTACACTCTAATTTAGACTTCCATTCTCTTATCGTTAATACCTGCGAAAATGTTAAAATGTTGTTTTTAATGTTAAGATTAGTCACTGCAGCTAATACTAGTAATCCATAAAAAAATACGTCTCCGGTTATCGGGCGGGAAAAGTTCCATTCACGGCCTGCCGGCCAGGACAGAGCAATTAACGCTGCAGATATGAATATTAGCCCCGCATCGATTAACCAGAACCTGAAATTAAATAAATATGCTTTTAAGTCATTAATAAATACACGCAAAACCTTTTCATTCATAATTAAGTCCCATCCTCATCTATTATCAATTCGCTAACTAAAATCGGTAGGATAGAATGATTTACAGGTTTATTGACTTCAACAGCAGATCGGATTTTAGATTGCTCTGCAAAAATACTAACTAAAATGGGATTAGTACTTTTTTCCAGCTGGAGAGAGTGGAGCATCAATATCAGCTGATACTCTAAGCTGTCAGAAACTAACTGCTGTAAATTTCTCAGCCCTTGATTAAAAATATTGGTAACAAACACTTGACCCGAGCCGGGCTCAACGCTTCCTAAAAGAAACCACTGATCATGGTAATACAAAACACTATAATCAAGCTGCAGAGGACTATCATTAATAATCAAGACTTTCAGTAAATCATCAACTAAAGCATATTCAATAAATACTGGGATATCCATAGAATAACTGCTGCGAAAACCACCAATCAGCCAGTCTTGATTGCTGTTAAAATATACTGTTGAATCACGAGGCAGAATCATGTAACTAGGCTGATAGAAACGGTCATCAGCCCCGGGTAATAAAGAAGTAAAACTACCTTGACTGCGCTGGAGTTTAAATTTAGGCGGAGTATCGATAAAATTAAAATAAATATAATAACTTTCAATAAATGCTCGACTTCCAACTGGCTTTTTTTGAATAATTGCTATTTCGCATAAAGTATTGTTGGCTGATTCAATCCGAGGTTTAAACCAATTGTATATTAATGATGAACTTATTATTATAATCATTATTGTAAATATCAGCATTTTGGTTAATGATAACTTGTAGCTGATTACTAAGTAGTTTATCAGCAAAACAAAACTAATAAATATGATTGAAACTAACAAGATAACTATCTTACCCGGCAGCATAATACTATTGGGGACTGCGATAAAATCTAAGTAGCCATCGGCTACTCCCGTCACATTCAATGGAGAATACCCAAATTCAAACAGTTGAGTAAAAAACAGCCCTTTTTGCCGCCATTTAATAAGCTGAGGGCTGTTAGGATCAAAGGTTAAAAAGAAAGCATTTCCCTGCTGAAAAGCTGAACTAACCAGTATCGGATTACCCTGTACCTTTAGAAAAATACTAGCATTAGAATCGGGCTCTACCTGCCACAATTCAAGTGCATCTACTTCACCAAATAATGACGGTTCTTTTGATTCAAGATTAAACTTAACAAGTTGTTTATGAGTAATTGAGTTGGAAAACAACTGCCTAAATAAAGGAGCATCTAAAAATCCATAACCATCTGCTCCTGTCCAGATAAGTATATTACCTAAGGAAAGCCAATTAAGCAGTGCCTCAACCTGATTAGGTGAAATATTTGCTAAATTTGCTTTATGAATAATTACTGCTTGGATCTGACCATATCCCAACCATTCATCCGGTAGAAAATCAGGTGTAGTATAAAATACCGATACTTTGGATTCTTGAGTATGGGCTAGGAAATCAAATCCTGCATATTGGCTGCTGATAACAAGGACATTATAATCAGAAATAGGAAATAATTCGCCCGATGTAGTGCTGACTGCTAATAATCGATCCTCAACATACAGCTCCACTGTTAGAGCATGTCCGGTGTAATAGATTACTGCTGGGAAGATGCGTACCGCTCCTGCAGGCAGGGATACAGGCAGTATATACTGAGATTCCTGCTCTGCTAACTCAAACCGCTGCTCATGCACTGTCTTAATTCTTACTTCACCTTCCAGGTCTTCATCTGCACTGATTTCCACCCATAATGGTACCCACCCCATTGGAGTTTGATTATCTTGAAATCCTAATTGTAAAGACATATTTACATTTTGAGCTGCTGCCGTATGTGCAAAACAGACAATCAACATACATAACAAAACAAAGCTTCTTCGCATATCTATCCCCCGCAACTTAAATCCGTGGCAGCTTCTATGGTTGTTCTTGAATTTCGCATACTAAATTAACACGCTGATCATAGCGCAAAACTACAATGAAAGCCTGCTCTCCTATTTCCATACTTTCAATTACTCTATGCACATCATGTGGACTTTCAATAATTTGTCGGTTAATCTCTACTATTATATCTCCTACACGCAGTCCACAGATAAAAGCTGGACTCCTCACATCTATCTTTAAAACAAGTGCTCCGCCGCGATTGGCAGATAAACCTAGCTCCGCTCCGAACCATGGGCGCAAAACTTTTCCATAGGTTAATATCGAATCTATAATTTTTTGGGCACGATTTATCGGAATGGCAAACCCAATTCCCTGTGCATATGGAATGATTGCTGTATTTATACCAATAACCTCACCATCAAGGTTAACCAAAGGTCCCCCACTGTTTCCAACATTAATCGCCGCATCTGTTTGTAAAAATTCACCTAATATTGTACCAGCGGTTTCAATGGTCCGTCTTGCACCAATAATTCCAGCTGTCGCGGTTACTTCTGGACCTAACCGACCACCAAATGGGCTTCCTAAGGCAATTACCCATTCTCCCACACGAGTTTGGTCCGAATCGCCCAAATCAACTTTTGGAGTACCATGTAAATATGGTATTTCCTGCAGCTTTAATACAGCAATGTCACTTCTTTCATCACTACCGATAATTTCCACATCATCAACAACAGTACCATCTGTAAATACGATTTTTAGATTTTGGGCTTGAGTAATTACATGATGGTTTGTCACGACTAATCCATTGTCAGTCATTAAAAATCCGGAACCTGAACCAACAACGCCTCTATTTTCCACTACTATAAGAACTACTGCTGGTGAAACCTTGTCTACAATGTCAGCAATTGCATAACGTTCTGTAATTGCATATGCAGAATTAACAGGCGAAATCATGCTCGAAATCAATACCGAAATTATAAAAAGCACTTTATAATTGCATTTACACACAATAATCACTCTTTCAGCAATAACGCTTATTTAGGCCCTCGGAGTCTTAGAAATAATGTTCGTTAAGCTGTCAAGACATGTGGCAATACTCTGTTGACGTTTTCTCCCAGCCCAGACCACAATTCCCCTACCTATTATTGAGGCACCTTTGGCCGCACATATTTTGGCCATCGTGTTCACAGCATTATTGCCACCAGTCCATTTTGATGCTAACCGTTTGGTGACAAAACAAGCGACTTTTTTGCCCTGCAGCGATTGAATCTGTTCAAGATAAGCTTTCATTACTAACGCTAAAGTAAACGCTTGAACCGGAGCTGCAAAAACTATTAAATCATAAGGTTCTACTTTGGGAAGATTATCAAACTTAATAGCTGCAATGTTAGCAGGTGTTTTTCCAATACTTGTTACTTGCTCAAGTTTAACTATTCGACTATCTTTTTCAAGCCGTTCTTTGAGCCTTCTGGCAGTTTCATATGTATTTCCTGTTTGAGAATATACAATAATACCAATTTTCATTTCCTAACCCCTAAATACCATAGTTGTATACTGTACTTGACGTTTTTTGAGTGTTTTGTTACACTTTAAATGTAAAGAAATAAGATGGTATTGGCACATAAGCTAATATTTGCTCAATTACTGCCCTTCTGTCATTTTCTACTAATATATGCTGATCTCCTACTTACCTACACATATTGTTATATGAATTACATTTTAACTTTAAGCCAAAATGCCATCTATAATTCTTACTACTTAATGAGGAGATAATTATGAAAAAGCTTTTGATAATAATCAGCAGTATTTTACTATTGTCTTGTGCTGCAAGAGCAATTGCAAACTCTGATTACTTGTGGACAAACATCAATGCTTTCGATGGTGCAATTAAGGTCAATGCCGACTGGAATGTTTACAGCAATGAAAAGGCATACCGCGGAATTGAAATGCTCAGCAAAACAGTAGGAGCCTATGCTGAATTAACCTTTGAAGGCAGCGCAATCCGCTGGTACGGGTCTAGAGGAAGAGCACGGGGTCAAGCCCGTGTATATCTAAATGGAGATGTTGTGGCAGAACTTGATCTTTTTAGTCCGGAAGTAAGCAACCGCGTTCTACTCTTGCAACAAGATAACCTAGAAGAAGGAGTGCATACACTGAGGATTGAAGTAACCGGAAAATCTAATCATGGCGCCCTACTACCTTTTGTGAGTATTGATTCTTTGGCCTACATTCCAACAACTTCAGTCATGAGATCGGAAATAGAACATTTTTATGCAGCTGTACTAGAACAAAAAGAAGTGAAACCCGAGTCGGCTTTACTGAAGAAAAACCTTGAAGAAGCACTGATTTGTTTTGAAGATCTTTCTACAGCAAATCAGCAGGAACTGTATGCCAAGTTAAAGGAGGAAACAGACAGAATCATCGCACTTACTCCTACTGGAACTATAACTTACAGCTTACAAGGTTCTGCTGACTGGCCGCCTAATGTCCAACAAAAAATTATAAATGCTATGGACACAGCAGTTGCTCTTTACAATGAAGTTGGCGATTTCAATATTCATCTCGCCGTTATCTATGACCCCGGTGTACCGACTGCCCAGGCAAATTACAATGGGACGATCTGGTTTGGAGGAATGATCGGAACCCGGGTTGCACTGCATGAGATTTCCCACACATTAGGCATAGGAACCTATCACAGATGGGGAGATTTAGCTGTGGATGGCAAGTGGACAGGTAAAGAGGGGAAAAAACTTCTGCAAGAACTTGATGGTCCTAATGCTGTGCTCTATGCTGATACTATGCATTTTTGGCCTTATGGTCTTAACTATGACAGTGAAGCTAGTGAGCTAAACTACATCCGCCATATTAAAATGGTCCGAGCCCTACAACGAGATATGGGACTTTAGTGATACGTCAAAATTTCAATTTCCCGCTTCCCCGGAGGGGGACATTTCCGTCTATGGCTTCAAATGCTGCTTTACACTGCTAAGATATCTCACTTGCCAGTCGCACTGGAAAAGCGGTAGCCTCTTTTCTATTATATAAAACACTACCGCTAACAAAATCCTCATAGTTTTTCAATTCAATTTCGTACAGATACTTCACATCAAAACTTCCTCCTTGCCAAAAACATTTACCACAGCATTACGAAAGTACCTGCAATAATGAGAGCACCAGCAATAAGTGTTTTTGTGGTAAATTGCTCGCCTAATATTAAAAAGGATAGTAATAACGTAAGCACAATGCTGGATTTATCAATAGGTGCAACCTGCGATACATTACCAAGTGATATTGCTTTATAATAAAACAACCATGATAAACCTGTTGCAATTCCGGATAGAGTTAAGAATGTCCAATTATGTCTTGTTAGACCTTTAATTCCATGTTGTGCACCAGTTGCGAATACAATACCCCATGATAAAAATATTATAACAACAGTTCGAATTGCTGTAGCAAGGTTTGAATTAACACCCTTTATACCAATCTTAGCAAGAATTGAGGTTAAAGCAGCAAACACTGCTGATAATACGGCAAATAGTTTCCACATTTAGATTCCTCCATTATCTACATATGCTCAAAATGCTTTTTGATCCAACGTACAATGCGATCTGCAGCGTCTTTTCTGTTTTCTAATGACCATTCGGCTGGTACATGACCCTCACCTTTATACCGATAACATTCTACTTTTTTACCCAATCTTTCTAATCCAACAAGCATCTCTTCAGGTTGATAAATCGGATCTTCGCTCCCACCAAGAAGTAATAATGGAGTCTGAACACAATCGAGAAAATAAAGTGGAGAGTTATTAACATAATCCAATGGACATTCCCAGGGGGCACCTATACCTATCTGACCTGTTTCTAGTCCTTGACACCCATACCCATCAATTTCCCCATCATGTTCA
>JAAZMN010000129.1 GCA_012798795.1 Bacillota bacterium
GTAGCCAGTAAAATAGATTCTTGGGTCATTTTGATTATTGGTTTTTCGCTTATTATCTTAGTATTATTACTTAATACTTTCTATAAAGATAAGGATAAAATTATAACGCGTTTTGGGTTTGTAAGTTCGCTCCAATTAATACTGTTGGGTTTACTGAGGCTGGCAAGTGCTCCATTTGCAGTCAAGTTTGCATCGGATTTTCAAATTACAGCCGGATATATTTTGAGTTCAATCGGATCTTTGGCTGCTGGGTTTGTTCTTTATTTCTATACCATAAGAAGGTCTTTGGAGAAACCGAAAGATATGCTAAAAAAATTATTTAAAATTTTAGAATTCCGCAGATTTTAGTTATAGAATTGTCTTGACTGTCTAGGAAGAAAAAAGGATTTCCTCATAGACAGCCAATATCTTTTTTGTCATTTCCAAACTGCTAAGAGAGCTTTCAGCGAATTGACGACTAAAATCCTGCACTTGACTAAGGCGTTTTCTATTTGAGATTAATGAAAACAAGTCTTGATAAAGTTTGTCATAATTGAACCGACCAATATTTCCGGAGAAATCAAAATTAGGCTTTTGAGTCAATATTTCATCAATTAATCCGTCATATTTAGTATTCATTAGAAAGACAGCACAACCGCAAGCTAAGGCTTCGCGTGCACTGCGCCCGCATCCGATAACGATATTAGCAGTTTTGAGTATATTTTCAATCCGAGGCTGCCAGGGAACAAAGTCTATTTCCTTGATGGGCGGCTGCCAGTTACCCACTACTATAAGGCGAATATGGGTTATTTTATCAACTGCTTTTTTCAGTTCTTTAAGTGGGTATACTTTTGACCAATCAATTCGTCCTACGTAGTATACGTTAAAGACAGTAGCCTTTTTGGCTGGCTTAAATCGATGAATATCAATGCCATTGGGGATTATTATTACCTTATCTTTGTACAGGGGTAATATTTCTCTTGCTGAATTAACTCCTACAGTAATAATGCGTTCGGCATTTTGCAGTGATTTTCGGTATTTCATATGAGAAAAGCCTAAGCCATGGCAGGTAACTAAATAAGGTGTTTGGGTTATCTCTGCCAGATTTTTAGTCAAATTAAAAATAGTGGAGCTGTGAGAGTGAATGATATCCGGCTGAAACCGCCTCGTGATTTGAGCGATTTTTGTTTTATTGCTGGTATGGTAGTATTTAATGCGGGCTTTTTTCAGCATCGGATCATAATATTCACTAAAAATTGATGTATGAATATTGATGAAAATTATTTTCACCGTATGACCTAATTGCCGCAGTTGGACAGCAAGATCAAGAACATGAGTTGATTGTCCGCTTAAGAAAAACTCGGCAGTCAGTAATATCTTCATAAAAAGCCTCCGTTAATTCTACCTTGCTTTATTCTATGCTAACAGGACAATCAAATGTGTTCGTAAAATCCGTTTTTAAATCTAGTTTTTTTCTTTTATTAGTACAGCTGCTCCTAGGATAATTAAAATTATCGGCCATATTATCTTCCACGGAATTGAGGGGGTAATTTTCCTGATTAAAACTAGCACACCTACAATCAATAAAATTAGCCCAATAATTTGATAAGGATTCTTCACTGATACAGTATTTGTTTGTGATACTTTATCAACCATATGATTAACCGAATTCTTGACTCTGTCGATGACAGCATCCTGTTTTTGCATATAATTCGAGTTGGGATTAGCTGGGATGAGAATTAATGCCGCTATGTATGCAATGATACCTATTCCGTTCAAAAAAGCGAGTATGGTCCAAACTATCCTGACAATAGTCGCATCGATTTCCAGATATTCGGCGAAACCGCCGCATACTCCACCGATAATCTTGTTGTCTGATAAGTAAAGCCGTTTATTATTATTCATAAATTAAGTCAACTCCTTTTAGACTCTAATTCTATTGAAATAGCGGTACACTAAGCCCAATACCGAACATAGTTTTGTTACCATATGTGTGCAGGGCTTTAAAAGTAAAGTAAGAAACAGCTGTCGCTGTGATCATTGTATATAACTGCTGCTGGTTATAATTATATCCAACTGTCCAGTTTAAATCTAGTGAAGGAATAATATCGTTAAAATTAAGGCCTACTCCGACTAGAGCGGCAGATGAGTTGAATTCATAAAAACCGTTAAGAGCGAATCTATCTGCAATATGGATAAAACATCCCAAACCAAGATTGGAAAATAATGCATCTGCCCTAATACTTAGTTTATCAGGGGGCGCTCCTGTATAATCTCTGTCAAAATATTCATACTTACTATTTAATACAACATTAAATAAATTAGGAGTTGATGATCTAGCTATTGCATAACGCAGGTTATCTGGAGCCCATTTGGTAAATTCAGCTAAAGCCTGTTTTCGTTTGTCAGGATAGAGAACAGGTTTTTTTACTGTTTTTTCCGAAGGAATGAAATTCTGATCTATATAAACATGATAGTATTTAGAGTAAATATCAAGCCCTTCCTCTTGGGCAACATTAGCTAATGCCCTGGCTAATGTCTGATGATCTTTATGTCTGTCCTCACTATTGACTGTGCAGTGAAGGCTGCCGGGGAACAGTTTGGCAAAAAATCTGATGGTTTCTTCCACTGCTGTTTGCGGAATATTTCCATCCTGATAATCGAAAAAAATTACTTGATCAGGAGAAATTCCTAATACCTGTAAAGCTGCTAAGGTTTCTTTTACTCGTGCTCTGCCGAATTCTTCCTGAGTTAGTTGATGTATTTTACCATCCGGTCCTGTTAGGGTCATCCTAGTAATTGAGCTGCTTCCTTTGGAAAAGTAAATAAAGTAGTTGTAGTTACCGTCAAGCACAGATTGATAAATGCTATCTGCCATTCCCAGCGTTTCATCGTCGGGATGGGGCAGGTACCATATTACTATGTCTTTTGCAGAAGTTTGCCAGGTGTTTGCAAAAAACAAAATGCTCAAAAGGAAAAAGGCAAATATAACTGCCATAATTCTATAATACATCAAAATTCCTCCTTAAATACACTGAACTTCCAATTCAGGGTGGTATCGACGTTTCTAATCATACCTATATTCACATCAAACGGGTACATTCCAAAGAGACGGAAATTTGTTCCCAAGCCGGCTTGATATGAAGTATTAGGTTCCCATTTTGATAATAAACTTTCTAAATCTACCTGCCCATAGATATATGGCCTGGCTAGAGTAATTTCCATAAGGGAGAAAAACTCATCGGTAAGATACAGCTTGATTCTGCCGCTTAAATTGAGATAAATTGGTTCTGTGTCAGCGTTAATCTTTTTGACCAGTGCAGCAGCAGAACCTAACTGAAAGTTTTTCTGTTTTAAAACAGCGTTGTTAACTATTGAAACACGCCATTTATAAGTACCGTTCAGCTGGTACGACCCTTGAAATCTCGTGTTTTTGATTAAAGGGAATTCGAGCTTAATACCGACATTTAATTTTTCATTCATATTTAGTTTACGGACAAACAGTTCGCCTTGCCCTACAGCAGGTTTCGACCAGCCAAAGAAAACTTCATGTCCTCCTTCAGCTGCCGAAAAACCGTAACGGTAACCAAGATTAAACCAGGATAACGGGCCATGACTGAGTTTTAACCCAAGTTTCAAAGCACAGTCATCAGATAACTGGATTTGAGGAGTTACTGAAAACGGGCGTTTAGTATTTAATGCAGTTTTTTCTGCTTTTGTTATGATCTTTTCTAGGCATTCTTGAGAATATCCTTGTTGTTGATAAGGTACGAATTCAAAATCGGGGTCATGTGCCAATATGGCTGTCTTTATTTGCTCCATATATTTAATGCCAGCTAAGTAACCTTCTTCAATAAACATTTCGGCTTTTTGGTAATCCATATATGAATCGAATTTCACGTCAGGTATAATAATAACATCGGCTTCAGCTGTATTTAACTCAACATATCCGTCAATCATAAACCACATTGCTAACTGCAGATTGTTAAGAACACTGTTATAATTTATGCTTTTTAGTTCCTTTTTTACATCAACACCAATAATTACATCAGCACCGAAATTCGACGCAGTATTAACCGGCACAGCATTTTTCATTCCGCCGTCAACGTAATACACATCATTAATAGATACAGCTGGAAATAAGGCAGGGATTGACATGCTTGCTTGAATACCAGTGCTGACTTTCCCTTGATTTAACGCTAATTCTTCTCCAGTAGCCAGCTCAGTGATAACTGAATAAAAGGGAATATCCAACTCGGCAAAAGTTTTATGATGTAGCAAAACGTCAAGATATTGTTCTAATCTTGCGGTGTTGATAAAACCGCCTTTAGGGGGAATTAATATATCTATAAGCGAAGCGACATTTAGTTGGGTGGCAATTTCTTTCATGTTTTCTACCGAATAACCGGCGGCATAAAGACCTGAAACAACACTGCCCATACTTGTACCGACAAGCATGTCGATGGGAACTCCATTTTCTTCAAACGCTTGTATTAGTCCAATGTGACTAAAACCTCGAGCTGCTCCGCCGCCTAAAACTAAGGCAACTTTAGGATTAGATACAGCAAAAACTATATGGGATTGCATAAGAAAGAAGACTATTATACATATCGATATCAAAGGTAATCTTCTTGTGTTTCTGAGCAAATTATTTCATCTCCTTCAAGTTATTAGCAGTATGTCAATGTCTTTATATATTCACTGTTGTTAGCTTGAATCCTGCATATTTCCACATGGTAAAACCGGTATTTAATAAAGGCAAAACACAGTAAATCAGCAGGGATTTATCAGTTAAAAGGTGAAGTAACTAGCATAATTGAAAAATAGAAGGTATCATTGTGCATTTTATTAACGAAAAAGGGGGTTGGATTTTATGGATTTACAAGATAAAACAAGAACATTTTCGGCGGTTGATGTAAAAAAAAGCGATATAGCTAATATGATTAAGCAGGTTTGTACTGCACTAGAAGCGAAAGGATATCGTCCTTTAGATCAAATAGTGGGTTATCTCGTATCCGGCGATCCATCGTATATTACTTCCTATAACGATGCTAGGCTGATGATGCAAAAAATAGAGCGAAATGATTTGTTAGAAGAGATAGTTGGTGCATACTTAGAAAAATTAGGATGAGGGTAGGGATATGAGATGACGAAACTTGTGATTAACGGTGGAAAAAGGCTGCAGGGCGAAGTAAAGGTTAACGGAGCAAAAAACAGCGCGCTTTCAATTATTGTCGCAGCTGCACTGGCCACCAAAGGTGAATGTATATTAGATAATGTTCCTAAAAGTAGCGATGTGGGAACCATATGTTTAATATTGAAGAGTCTTGGTGTTGAAGTGTGGTTTGATCAAAATGATAAGCTTCACATTGTTGGAGCATCTCTTAAAGAGTATCAGGCCCCCTATGATCTAGTACGAAAGATGCGTGCCTCTTTCTATACAGCTGGACTTTTATTAGCACGTTTAGGAAAAGCGGAAGTTCCGCTGCCGGGAGGCTGTGCCATCGGTTCGCGGCCGGTGGACTTTCATATCCGCGGTTTTACCCAAATGGGTGCGGATATAGTTATTGAACATGGTTTTATGAAGGCACAATGCGATGAACTCATCGGCACCAACTACTATATAAACCGATCAAGTGTTGGAACTACCATAAATCTAATGCTGGCGGCTAGTTTGGCAAAAGGGACTACAGTATTGGAAAACTGTGCAAAAGAACCTGAAATAGTAGATCTGGCCATATTTCTCAATGGCATGGGAGCCAATGTCCGAGGGGCAGGAACTGATATAATTCGCATCAAGGGAGTGGAACAGCTTCATGGAATTGAATATTCAATCATTCCCGATAGAATTGAAGCGGGCACTTTTATATTTGCAGCTGCAATTACCGGCGGCGATGTATTAATCAAGGATATTGTTGTAGAACATATTCGCTCACCTTTAAGCAAAATTGAAGAAGCAGGAGTAATAGTGGAAAGAGGTTCAACGAGTATTAGAATTACAGCTCCTGAAAGGCTGAAGGCTATGGATGTAGAAACATCACCCTACCCTGGATTTCCTACAGATTTACAGCAGCCACTTGTAGCCGCCATGTGTGTAGCTGACGGAACAAGTGTAGTGCGAGAAAATATTTTTGACAGATTTCGCTATGTGGATGAATTACGAAGAATGGGAGCAGATATTAAAGTAGAGCGTGAAACTGCCATTGTCAGAGGAGTAAAACAACTTACCGGAGCACCGGTTGAGGTGACTGATTTACGGGCGGGTGCAGCATTGGTGATTGCTGGTTTGGCGGCTAGCGGAACTACTGAGATTTACGGAGTAGATATTATTGAACGAGGTTATGCCAGCTTAGAAACAAAGCTGGAGCAATTAGGAGCAGATATAAAACGGATTGGTAGTCAGGAAGAAATAGATGTGTTTTCTAGTATGAAAAAACCTACACGAGTGTAGTAAGAAGTTCATACTAATAACCCTCGGGATAATATTTATCTTCGCGATTGAAATGAGAGGGGTTTTCAATGATTGTACCACTGCATGTTCACAGCGAGTATTCTTTAACAGAATCCTGTATAAAAATAGAAAAGCTCGTGAAGAAGGCTGCAGATTTAAAGTATCGGGCAATAGCCCTTACTGATCATAATACCATGGCCGGATTAGTGTCTTTTTACAGATTGTGTCGTCAATATAATTTGAAACCCATATTAGGGTTGGAAGTGGATATAACTGGATTATCTGTAGCTGACCAAATTGTTTTATTGGCAGAAAATAACACCGGGTATGAAAATCTATTACAATTGGCATCCCATGAGAAACCAGTCCCCCTGGAAGTATTAAAAGACAATAATCAGGGGTTAATCGGATTGGTTTCTTTTAATAATTGTGAGGATGCACCGCTTACTTATCACCAGTTAACTCGGATATTCGGGAAAGAAAATATTTTTATAGAATTATCGGCGGATGATTCTCAGCGACGAGCTGCAGCAAATCAATTATATAAAATGTTTCCAGTTGAAGTTTTTGCTGCTGCTCAAAGTGTTTATTATCTGGAACCAGACGAATTAGAATTGATCCGGCTTTTACGCAGTATCAAGTACAATAAAAAAGCAAAGGAAATAGAAGTAATTGAGCGGCCGTTATTGGCACCGGATGTAATCTGCCGAGATTTTGGTAATTTACCGCAGGCGATAAAAAACACTGTCAAAATTGCCGAAAGATGTCAGGTAAAATTAAGGCCAGAGATTAGATTTCCGAAACTGCCGGAATCTGTTGATTTAAAAGAAATTGTACTAGACGGGGCAAAGAAACGCTATGGTAAATTAACAGATTCAATTTTGGAACGTCTTCATTACGAATTAGACGTAATTGAAGAGATGGGTTTTACCGATTATTTTTTGATTGTAGCGGATATAGTCAGGTATGGAAAAGCAAAAGGGATTCCTATCGGACCGGGAAGGGGCAGTTCTGCCGGTAGTCTAACGGCTTACTGTTTAAATATTACTGACATTGATCCTCTGCGACATCAACTGCTTTTTGAACGATTTCTCAACAAAAAACGGCATAATCTTCCTGATATTGATCTGGATATCTGCTGCATTCGGCGGGAAGAAATAATCGATTACTGCATTAATCGTTTTGGTAAAGAACATGTGGCGAAAATCGGGGTTTACGGTACTTTCGGATATGCTCAAGCAAATAGTGAGATGAAAAAACGTTTTGATAGGTCAAATCCTTCGCTTGCAAATAAACTGGTAGGTTTAAAACAATACTTTTCGACACATGCGGCAGGTCTGATTATTACTCCAGAACCGGTTATCAAGTATAGCGCGGTAGAAATTGTTGACGGGATTTATGTCACTCAATTAACAATGGATGTTTTAGAGGAATTAGGAGTATTAAAAATTGATTTACTGGGTTTGAGAAATCTTACGATTTTACATCAAATTCAGCAGTTAATCAACTTAAGTCAACCAGATTTTTCACTTAAACATATTCCTATTCACGATGAACGAACATTTGAGTTACTTGGCCGAGGTGAAACACTGGGAATTTTTCAGTTGGAAAGCAGATTGTTTACAAATATATTGACCCGGCTTAGACCCAGGAGTTTCTCTGACTTAACAGCTTTATTGGCCTTGGGCAGACCGGGACCGTTAAAACAAATACCTCGGTATATTAAGCGTCGCGATGGGCAAGAAAGAATAAAGTACATTCATCCGCGATTAGAATCGATTCTAGCTGATACTTATGGTTTAATGATTTATCAGGAACAGGTAATGCAGGTGGCACATGAGATAGCTGGATTCAGTCTGGAAGAGGCTGATTTACTGCGAGTCGCTATCAGCAAAAAAGATGGTGATTTAATTAAGAAATTACGCAGTAAATTTATACAGGGTTGTGAGAAGAATGGCTTAAATTATCAAGTGAGTAATAAATTGTATTTAGAAATAGAACAATTTGCGGGTTATGCTTTTAATAAAGCTCATAGTACTGCATATGCCAAGATAACTTGGCAATTAGCGTACTTAAAAACTCATTATCCGATAGAATTCTACCTGGCACAATTGAAGAATATTACAAACGTAACGAAAATTGGCGAATTCTATCAAGAGTGTAAAATAAGAGGGATTAGAATATTACTGCCGGATATACGTTATTCGGAAGTTAACCATGTAAAGGAAGGTAATTCTATAAGAATCGGATTAACCGGTTTAAAGCACATCGGTGAAACCACAGCTGAGGCTATAATTATAGCAAGAACACAAAAAGCTTTTTCTAATGTGGAGGACTTTTTTAGGCGTGCAGCACTGCCAATGAGGACACAATATATTTTGGCTTACGGTGGTGCGCTTGACGGGTTTGGAGAGCGGGATGCGATTATTAAAAAGATTGCGGATTTTCACAATGAAGCTCTTCCAGTCATTAATCAACTGGAATTGCTTGAGAAAGAAAAGGAAATAGTAGGAATATATTTATCGGCTCATCCTGTAGACCGCTGGATTAATTTTTTAGATCAGTTGGAGCCAAGTTTAGGCACTTATGCAGCAGGTCATATAAGTGAAGTTCACGAATATAATCAGGAAGTAACCGGTGTTATATCTAATATTGACTCTATTTGTAAGTTTTCACTTGCAAAAGAAAAATATGAATTCAGCCCTTTTCTGAAACATAATGCTTTAGCTGCGTTATTTGGCAGGTTCCAAGATGATAACTTGGAAATTGAATGGGTGTTACCTTTACAACCGATGCTGGTAATTAAACCAAAAATTAATCAAATTAATCAGCTGCAGAAGCTGCTTTCACATCATCAAGGTACTACACCGGTAATACTAAATTTGGATCAGGGAGTACTTCAGCTGGTTGCTTCCAGATTCTGGCTCAATCCTGATCAGGAAATAATCTCTAAACTGGAAAATTACGCAAGTTTCTTTCAATGGATCGATCCTTGGGAAAGCAGGTTTTTGGATACTTTTATGGAAAATAATCATGTTAGTTCTCAGATAAAAGGGGGCCACTGATGTGAAAGACCAGGAACTCCAATTCGATAATGGCTATGTGATGATTCAAGCATTAGAAAACGGAGTAACTATTTTTGGATTGACAAGAGGTGTTGATACAAAGTTTCATCACAGCGAAAAGCTTGATCAGGGAGAAGTGTTAATTGCTCAGTTTACTAAACATACTTCTGCAATTAAAGTACGCGGAAAAGCAAAGATTTTTACCAGCGTTGGTGTGACAACATCGGGTAATTTTTAATACTGAGAGTAAGGAGGAATAACAATGTGGACAGTAGTCTATATTGCTCCAAATAGGGTTGTAGCAGATATGATTAAAGAATTACTGCATAATGAAGGTTTATTAGTAATGCTGCGTCCAATAGGTGCGCCGCATCTAGGTGCTTCGGGGAGTGTAGAAATATTGGTTCCTAACTTAGAAGCCGAAGAAGCACACGATATTATTTCCGGTTCTATCAATAATTCTCCTCAAAGCTAGCCAAAAGGTTGGTTTTAAGAAGGTGATTTTATGCTAAGTGTTTTTAGAAGCAAACCTAAGTTTGCTACAGTTAGGCCTAAAGCAGCGAAAAGCATAAATGGCAAAAGCAGGGATTTGTCAGACAATTTATGGACTCGGTGTGAAAATTGTTCTGCTCTGATATACAATAAAGAATTAAGTAAAAACATGTATGTGTGTCACAAGTGTGGATTTCATTTCCGGATTTCTGCTGTGCAAAGACTGAAGTACGTAGTTGACGAGGATTCCTTTCGTTCAGTTAAACCACTGGTTTCAAAAAATCCTTTGAATTTTCCTGAATATCCTGAAAAGATTGTTCAGTGTCAGGCTGATACGAAACTTGATGATGCAATACTTATTGGTGAAGCCAGAATTAATGGTAATGCAGCTGTTGTAGGAATTATTGATTTTTCTTTCATTGGCGGCAGCATGGGCAGTGTTGTGGGTGAACAGATTACCCGCGGTTTTGAAAGAGGGGTTGTCAGGAATCTGCCGGTTATTATTATTTCAGGTGGCGGTGGTGGAGCGAGAATGCAGGAGGGCATTTTCAGCTTGATGCAGATGGCTAAAACTGCACAAGCTGTTGGAAAGTTCAGGCAGAGTGGACTTTTGTATATATCGGTATTGACTCATCCAACCATGGGCGGTATTTATGCTAGTTTTGCATCACTAGGGGATATTATTCTTGCAGAACCGCAAGCCTTAATCGGATTTGCCGGGCCTCGAATTGTATCAGAGACAACTCGTCAGAAATTGCCGAAAGATTTTCAGACATCGGAATATGCTCTGCAAAATGGTATGATAGATACAATAGTTACACGAGTGGAAATGAAAGACCTGCTTGGAAAACTGTTAAGCTTTCATCTATGAGGTGAATTAAATGAGAACAGTATTTGAATGGGAACAACCTCTAGTTGAGCTGGAAGAAAAAATTCAAGAATTACGTAATTGTATTTATGATCAAGAGGTAGATTTCAGTGAAGAATTAACTGAATTAGAACGGAAAGCCGATAAGTTGAGAAAAAGTATATATGAACGCTTAACTCCATGGCAGCGAGTAAGAATGGCCCGTCACCCGGATCGTCCAACAACTTTGGATTACATTGAACTTGTGTTCGATGATTTTATTGAGCTGCACGGAGATCGGACTTTTGGTGATGACAAAGCTGTTGTTGGAGGAATTGCGATTTTTGATCAAGAACCTGTCACTGTTATTGGTCCGCAAAAAGGTAAGGATACTAAAGAGAATATTGCCCGTAATTTCGGTTTGCCGCACCCAGAAGGTTACCGGAAAGCACTGCGGTTAATGAAACAGGCAGAACACTTTCGGCGTCCAATTATTACTTTAATTGATGTGGTTGGAGCTTATCCCGGTATTGAAGCCGAACAGCGCGGTCAAGGATTAGTTATTGCCGAATGTATCGAACAAATGTCATTTCTTAAAGTTCCGATAATATGTGTGATAACCGGCGAAGGTGGAAGTGGCGGCGCGCTGGCCATTGGAGTGGGAGATCGGATTTTAATGTTAGAGCATGCTTGGTACTCTGTTATTTCGCCGGAAATGTGTGCTAATATATTATGGAAAGATGTAGAGAGGGCTTCTGAGGCCGCTGAGTTATTAAAGTTAACTCCTACTGATCTGTTAAAATTTGAGATAATTGATGATATAATAACTGAGCCATTAGGGGGAGCACATAGAGACTATGAAGGTATAGGTAGACAAGTGAAGGCATTTTTACGACGTTATTTATCGGAGATTCGAAAGATTTCGGTAGATCAATTAGTTGAGCAGAGATTAAAGAGGTTTCGTAAAATAGGACAATTTCAAGAAAAACAGTTAGTGGAACCAAAACATGTTAAATTAAATTCAGAAGTTGATGATGAAAGCGGTGGTAATAATGAGTAGACGTATTGGAGTCCTTACTAGTGGGGGAGATGCCCCGGGGATGAATGCGGCAATAAGAACAGTAGTAAGAACTGCTTTAAGCTTTAAAATGGAACCATTTGGAATTTATCGGGGTTATCACGGACTAATTAATGATGAGATCGAAAAATTAGTAAGCTCTTCTGTTTCCGGGATTATTCAACGCGGTGGTACTGTATTGAAAAGTGCCCGCTCGCAGGAATTTATGACAAAGCAGGGACTTGAGATGGCTGTCAATAATCTTAAGAAACATAAAATTGACTCAGTAGTGATAATTGGAGGCGATGGTTCTTTTCGGGGGGCATTATCTTTAATGAAGCATGGTATCAAGATAATCGGGATTCCTGCTACCATTGATAATGATATTCCCTGTACTGATTTTTCAATTGGGTTTGATACGGCTGTAAATACAGTGATGGATGCAGTTAATAAAATACGTGATACCGCCAGTTCACACGAACGAATTTATGTGGTAGAAGTAATGGGTCGTCATTCTGGTAATATCGCACTTTATTCCGGATTGGCGGTAGGAGCTGACTCGATTCTCATCCCTGAAGTCCCGTTTGAATTGGATCAGGTTTGTGAAAAAATACGGTTGGCTTATGAAGCTGGGAAGAATCACAATATTGTAGTAGTGGCAGAAGGAATAAGTTTGCCTTCAGATGATATACGCAATGTATCTTTTGGTGTTGGCAAATACATTGAAGAGCATACGGGTTACGAAACAAGAATTGTAATACTCGGTCATATTCAAAGGGGAGGTTCTCCTACTGTTAATGATCGTTTGTTGGCAAGCCGTTTGGCTTATCATGCGGTAAGTTTGATTCATCAGGGTAAATCAGGCAAAATGGTAGGAGAAGTCGATAAATTGATTAAGTCATGGGATTTACAATATGCTTTGGCACAAGAACATACAATAAATATGGAGTACTATCGTTTAGCCAGCATATTATCATCTTTATAAAATATTTATTTGGGAGTGGCGAAATGATTCGTAAAACAAAGATTGTCTGTACAATAGGGCCTGCAAGTGATGGTCTGTTAGAGCAGTTAATAAATAGCGGAATGAATGTAGCTAGAATTAACATGTCTCACGGTTCAATTAAAGAACATCTGCAGAGAATTAAAAACATACGTTCGGCCGCAGAAAAATGCACCAAAGATATAGGAATCTTACTGGATATTCAAGGCCCGAAGATTAGACTTGGTGAGGTTAAACCTGATCCTCTCATGGTTAATTCAGGTGAACAAATAGTTTTAACAATCAGTCCGTGTATAGGTAATGAGCAGAAGATTTATGTTAATTACCCAGATTTAATTAATGATGTTAAACCACAAGATGTAATTTATATAGACGACGGTTTAATAGAATTGAAAGTGGTTAAAATCGATGGAGATGATGTTTACTGTAAAGTAGCCGTAGGTGGTCGATTAGGTTCGCGTAAAGGGGTAACTCTTCCCGGTATTGATGTGAAACTGCCGCCGCTGACTGATGAGGATATTAAACATATTGAATTTGGAATTGCAAACGGTATTGATTTTGTGGCTGCGTCATTTGTGCGGAAAGCGAGTCATGTATTATTGGTAAAAGATATTATTAAAGACTTAAACTCGGATACTCCCGTCATCGCCAAAATCGAAAATGCGGAAGGTATTCGCAATATAGATGAAATAATCGCTGTCGCTGACGGGGTTATGGTTGCTCGTGGAGATTTAGGGGTTGAGATTCCTCCCGAGGAGATACCGTTAGCACAAAAATTAATCATTAAAAAATGTAATGAACGAGGTATTCCGGTTATTACGGCTACGCAGATGCTGGATTCTATGATGCGTAATCCTCGGGCTACCAGGGCTGAAATAACGGATGTTGCCAATGCAATTTTTGACGGTACCGATGCAGTCATGCTGTCGGGCGAGACTGCGATAGGAAAATATCCGATTAAGGCTGTGGAGTTAATGAACAAGATTGCAGTAAGAATAGAAGAATCCTTCGATTATATGGCAAGATTTGAAGTCGGACGCAAAAATAGGCGTCAAAGCATTGCTGACGCCATTTCTTTGGCAACATGCCAAACTGCACATGATCTTAATGTAAAAGCTATTTTATGTATTACTCAATCAGGAGCTACTGCCAGGGCGATTGCTAAATATCGGCCAGAAGCCCCGATTATTGCGGTATGCCCTCATCAGTCAGTTGTTAATAGGTTAATGCTTTCATGGGGTGTAAATCCTATTGTAGCTAGGCGACCGGAAAATACTGAACATCTAATAAATGCAGCAGTTGATGCTGTTAAGAATTTAAAATTAGTTAAGACCGGTGAAACAGTGGCTATTACTGCAGGTGTAAGAACAGGAATTCCCGGCAGCACAAACCTATTATTGGTTTCTGAAATAGAGTAAACTCTATCAGCTGTTTTGTTCGGATTCCGGATATATTACATATACGGAAGAGTCAAATGTTTTATTGGAAACAACATGGAGGTTGCCATCGTCATCTCGGATTTTAGTCTTTTTAATGTCTAGACTGGTCACTGTACCGCTAATATTATTTACTTTAACCTTAGCACCGACTGTAAAATCGTGGTCGGCAATTAAAAATATACCTGCCAATAGATCTTGAATCATGCTGTTTGCATTGGAAGCAACTCCGACTAAGAGCAATGCGATACTGCCGGAGAATGCCACGCTTATCTGTGGAAGACCCATAACTGCGAATATTATCGCGACTAAAAACACCCAGCAGGCAAAAGTAATGAAGCCTTTGACAAAGCCAATCAATGCTTCATCTAAATGAAATTTCTTCATAATTCTGGTAACCATGCGATTGAGAAAATCAATTAAAACACTTCCTAGACCTAAGATAATAAGTGCTGATGGAAGTTTAGGAAGATATGTCATGATGTTTGTGTAAATTTCGTTAATCAGTTCATTATCCAATGGTATAACTCTCTCCGTTTCTAAAATGTCCTGTTTTATTATCAGGTTTATTTTTCGGCACCATGAACTTAAAATCCTGCAAAAGTACATTTAAAAGAAAGGAAATATCACATATATGCAGCATTTAAAACTCTTTATTTCTTATTATAAAACTGAGAAGCGTCTATTTTTCATTGATATGGCATGTGCCAGTGTAATAGCAATCATGGATTTAGCTTTTCCTATTATTACAAGAAGGTTTATGAAAGATTTTATTCCCAACCAAAACATGAGAGCGGTTGTTCTTTGGGTTGGTATTTTAGTTATGCTTTACATTTGTCGCTTAGTCTGTCAATATATCGTAGATTATTGGGGACATTGTGTAGGCGTAAATATGGAATATCATATGAGAAACGACTTGTTTACTCATTTACAGACTCTTGATTTTGAGTTTTTTGATAACACAAAAGTAGGTCATTTAATGTCACGAATTGTTAATGACTTGCGCGACATTTCTGAACTGGCCCATCATGGTCCTGAAGACATTTTTATTGCTACATTGATGTTAATCGGCTCGTTTGCTTATTTAATGACAATTAATGTAGCATTGACTTTATGTGTGTTCGCATTTATTCCTTTGATTTTTTGGTATGCTTTTTCAAAACGAACAGCAATGAGCAAAGCTTTTACACAGGAAAGATTGAGAATTGCCGATGTAAATGCTGATGTAGAAAACAGTCTATCCGGTATTAGAGTGGCAAAAAGCTTTGTAAATGAGGACTATGAAAAAGGGCGCTTCGATCATGCTAATACAGAATTTAAAAAATCACGGGCCAAAGCCTTTAGGGCAATGGCAGTATACTCATCAGGTTTAAACTTTTTAACAAATTTGTTAAATGTAATGGTGTTGGGTACTGGTGCTTGGTTTATGTATTTAGGTCATATTGATTTGGCGGATCTTACTGCTTACTTAATGTTTGTCAACTATTTCTTACAGCCAATTCGCCGTTTAATCAATTTTACTCAGCAGTATCAACAAGGTATGACTGGCTTTAAACGTTTTGCTGAAATACTGGAAATCAAACCAAGCATAGTAGATGCACCGGATGCCATTGAATTAGAGAAAGTTAAAGGCAGCATCAAAATAGAGGATGTTTCATTTCACTATAATTCTACAGAAGAGGTGCTGGAAGATATTAACCTATCCATTCCGGCAGGCTGGACAGTTGCCTTTGTAGGGCCTTCGGGTGGTGGGAAAACTACTTTATGTCATTTAATACCTCGATTTTATGATGTAAGTGAGGGTAGAATTTTTATAGATGATACTGATATACGCAGTATTAAACTGGCTTCTCTAAGAAGCCACATAGGTTTGGTGCAGCAGGACGTATTTTTATTTACTGGTACAATTAGAGAGAACATTCTTTATGGTAATCCGTCTGCTTCGGAACCAGCGATGATTGAAGCAGCAAAGAAGGCGCAGATTCACGATTTTATTACCTCTTTGCCGGATCAATATGACACCTATGTTGGTGAAAGAGGGATTAAACTGTCCGGCGGACAAAAACAGCGAATATCGATTGCAAGGGTGTTTTTAAAGAATCCTCCGATTCTTATTTTAGATGAAGCTACTTCTTCATTAGATACTGCTACAGAGAAAGAAATTCAAGAAGCACTGGTAGAACTAGCGCAAAATCGCACAACTTTGATTATTGCTCATAGACTTTCTACTATTAAACACGCAGATAATATCGTTGTATTAACTGATGGTAAGATTCAAGAACAGGGTACGCATGAAGAACTACTTAAATATGGCGGTATCTACAGCAGTTTGCATTCCACAGAAAGCACAACCCCAGCTGTATCTTAAAGTATAAATAAAAAAGTCCTTTTCCGTTTAATCGGAAAAGGGCTGTATTAAACAACTATATAGAATTCATGGTGCCGAAGGAGGGAGTCGAACCCTCATGGGGCTAGCCCACACGATTTTGAGTCGTGCGTGTCTACCAATTCCACCACTTCGGCAGTTTTATACGGACAAATGTTATTTTATCATGATTATAGTATTTATGCAACGGTTTTTTTAAAAACTCCTTGTCTAGGTACCAATAGAGCAATTTCCTTGACATCAGCTTACATTAAACATAAAATATAATAAATAATGTATTTATTTATTTATAAATCATTTAAGGGGCGAGTTGTTTGGAAAATAAGGGTTTTATACGCAAAACAAAACAACGTAAAGCTATTCTCTCTGTACTTAGATCTACTAAAATTCATCCGACTGCGGACTGGATATACGAAGAAGTACGCAAAGAAGTACCTAATGTCAGTCTTGGGACTATTTACCGAAACTTAAAAATACTGACAGAGATGGGTGAAGTAATGGAACTATCATATGGGAGTACATACAGTCGTTTTGATGGCAATCCCGATAATCATTACCATTTTGTATGTGAGGAATGTGGTAGTATTTTTGATATAGACATAGATATTGCCGAAAAATTTGAGACGAAAGTTGAAAATAAATTGGGTGTTAAGGTTACAGATCATAGAATGGAATTTTATGGTTTGTGTACGGAATGTCTTAAGTCAAAGCAGGAGTCGGCGGCAAAATAGTCAGCAAACTGAAGGTTAGCATATTTATTTGAGACCCTAGGTTGTCATTTCATGATAATCTAGGATTTTTTAACTGGACTTTGTTTTCTATATATAGTACATTAAAAACATAGGATAACAAAATGTAGTGTTTTTGGAATGGAGTGGATGATTAATTGGAGCTAAGTGATAATGCACGTAAAGTATTAGAACGAAGATATTTAAAACAGGATGACAAAAATGTGATGGAGACACCTGAGCAAATGCTGTCTCGGGTAGCAGTTAGTATTGCTCAAGTAGAAGCTCAATGGGATAAAAACAAAGTGAAAGAGATGGAAGACAGATTTTTTGAGATAATGGATAATCTGGAATTTATGCCTAACAGTCCGACATTAATGAATGCTGGCAGGGAGCTGCAGCAGTTAAGTGCTTGTTTTGTACTGCCCATTGAAGACTCGATGGAATCAATTTTTTCAACTTTAAAAAACACGGCATTAATTCAAAAATCTGGTGGGGGAACAGGCTTTAGTTTTTCTAAGATTAGGCCACAATCCGATCGTGTTAAATCTACCGGTGGTATAGCCAGCGGGCCGATTTCCTTTTTGAAATGTTACAATGCCGCTACAGAAGCAGTAAAACAAGGTGGCACCAGGCGAGGTGCCAATATGGGAATATTAAGAGTTGACCATCCGGATATTTTAGATTTTATTAAGTGCAAAGCAGATAATAGAGAAATAACTAATTTCAATATTTCTGTGGGTATTACTGAACAGTTTATGGAGGCTGTAGAAAAGGATGCAGAATATGCATTGATTAATCCTAGAAATAAACTAGAAGTAGGAAAACTACAAGCTCGGGAAGTCTTTGATCTTATTGTAGAAATGGCCTGGAGAAATGGGGAGCCGGGTATTGTATTTTTAGATCGCATAAATAAAGCTAATCCTACTCCACACATAGGTGAGATTGAGGCAACTAATCCCTGTGGAGAACAGCCTTTGCTGCCCAACGAAAGCTGTAATCTAGGTTCGATTAATCTTGCAAAATTTGCTAGAAAAACCGCATCCGGTTGGACTGTGGATTGGGATAGACTTGAATATGTAGTTAGAACTGCTGTGCGTTTCTTAGATAATGTGATCGATTGCAATAAATATCCTTTAGAAATTATAGAGGAAATGACTAAGGCTAACCGTAAAATAGGTTTAGGAGTAATGGGTTTTGCTGACTTGTTAATTCGATTGGGAATAGCCTATAACTCTGTGGAAGGCGTTGAGTTTGGGAGAAAAATAATGCAGTTTATTCAAAGTACCGGTAGAGAGGCATCCCGTGAGCTTGCAGAAAAGCGGGGACCATTTCCTAATTATCGCGGAAGTACATATGAAAAACAGGGGATGCTTGTTAGAAATGCAACTGTTACAACCATAGCTCCCACCGGAACCATTTCAATTATATCAGGCTGTTCTAGTGGGATTGAACCTCTATTCGCACTGGCATTTACTAGAAATGTAATGGACGACGAAAAATTAATTGAGGTAAATCCGGTATTCGAAACAATTCTACATGAAAATGGACTATATTCTCAGGAGTTAATGGAGCTGGTGGCCAAAACAGGTTCTGTCTCCAATCTGGCACAGATACCTGAAGAGCTACAGAGAATATTGGTAACTGCCCATGATATTCAGCCTAAGTGGCACATAGAAATGCAGGCTGCTTTTCAGGAATTTACAGATAATGCAGTAAGCAAAACAGTTAATTTTCCTAAGGAAGCAGATAAAGAACAGATTGAAGAAGTGTTTAGATTGGCATATAAATTAGGCTGTAAGGGGGTTACTGTTTATCGCAGTGGTTCGCGGGAAGGTGAAGTCTTGACTGTGGGTGATGATACGGTTAAAACTAAAGCATCACAAGGAGCAACAGCCAAGAAACACAGCCCTAGAAAGCGTCCGCAAGTGACAAAAGGCCAGACAGAACGAGTTAAGACAGGCTGCGGAACTTTATATGTAACGGTTAATGAAGATGATGAAGGTGTTTGCGAAGTATTTACTACTATTGGGAAATCCGGAGGTTGTGCTGCTGCTTTTTCGGAAGCAACTGCCAGATTGATATCTCTGGCATTAAGGTCAGGAATAGGTTTAGAGCAGATAATACGTCAGCTAAAAGGTATTCGGTGTCCTCATCCTATGTGGCAGAACGGAAAGTTAATTCAGTCTTGTCCTGATGCAATTGCCATGGTCTTAGAGAACTATCTTGTAGCAAAAGAAGATAACTCCTTAATAATTTCCAATAATCTAGCAAAAGAACCGGGGTTTACTACATGTCCTGATTGTGGGGGTAGTTTAAAGCACGAAAGCGGATGCCTAACGTGTATCGAATGTGGTTTCAGCCGCTGTGGATGAGTAAAACGAATATGGTGGTGATTATATATGTTGAAAAAAAGAACAACGAGATTGCTGCTGGTAAGTCTGGTTGTGATAATTTTTTCAAATCCGCTGGTTAAAGCAGAAGATTCGGCAGTGGAAATTGTAATCAATATACCACAATTTAAACTCTATCTTTATGAAAACCAGATACTAATCAGGCAGTATCCGATTGGAGTTGGTAATGAAGTAAGACCGTCAGTATTAGGGAAAACAGAAGTAATTAATCGCGTTGTTAATCCTACATATTATCCGCCACGTTGGTGGGAGCGGGGAGTTGAACCAATACCTCCAGGACCGGATAATCCAGTAGGGACAAGGTGGATTGGATTGGGTTTTCCAAGTTATGGAATTCACGGCACTAATAATCCTGATTCTATCGGTAAAGCAATGTCAGCGGGATGTATAAGAATGTACAATGCTGACATTGAAGAATTAATTGAACTTGTTCCCATAGGAACGCCGGTGTCACTAATTTATCAGACAATTATTGTTAATCAAGACCCACTCTTAAATACCAAGACCATTGCTGTTTACCCTGATATTTACAACAGCAGTTCTAATACAGTAGCTAATGCCAAACAGATTTTAGAACAGCGTCAATGGAATGATGTTTATTTACCTGTCTTAGAGTGTATCATGGACAATTCAACAGGGATGAACATGCCCTTACCCATAGCTGTGGATATTAGAGTTAATGATCAATTGCTGGATCAAAAGGCAGTTAAGTACGGTAAGAAGTATTATATTCCACTTAATCAGTGGGAAGACGCTGCCGTATCAGACAGCAGTTATCAGGATTTTAAGCTGTGGGATGGGAAATATGTAAATCTGATCGAATTTGCCAATACTAATGGCTGTGGATATCATGTAGGAGATGAGATTGAGATATTTGACGTAGAAGTAGTTTTGTTTGATGAGCCTATTGGACTCAATGCTTTTTTATTCGATAATCAACTTTATCTTTCCGTAGATGAATTAAGCAATAAGGTTGGTTTACCGGTACCGGATTTTCTCAACGGGATGATTAAGGAAATTGAGGGAAACAGATGCCTTGATCAGTCTGGAATCAAAGCGTGGGGGTTTACCATTGATTGGGAGTATCCGTTGAGACAAGTAAAACTACAGATTCCCCAAGCATATTTAGATCAAAAGTTATTAGGAATAGCTCTAACTGAAATCAATGAAGAAATATACGTACCTTTCAATCCGATTATAGATTTAATTAAAGCTAAACCGAACTTTTTAAATGATGAAAACACCCTATTGTTTTATAATACACACGGTGTGGAAATGCTCAAGGTCAATGATTTAGTATATGTCCCAGAATGGGTGATTAGGTGGTTGATGCCTGGGGCAGAGCTGTCAATTATTTATCCATAAACTTCAAACCCACTTCCTAAGGAAGTGGGTTTTGTTTATACTTACATTGAAACGCCGGATAATAATCGCTGAGCAATTTCTATTTGAGCGTATTCAAGCAGCTGCTCCCAATTCTGATTAATTGCTGAGTAGAATATTTCGGGAGTAACTCCCAGATAATCAGAGAATATCAAAGCAGCTCGATCAACTCCCATGTTTTTCAGTGACGTCCAATCTTGAGAAAGAAGTGCATCAGTTTCCCATGGTGTCAATCCTAATTCTATTAATTGTGCAGAGAGATTATGGCGAAATCCGTCACTTACTGTAGTCCAATCTCCAGAAATGATTGCCGCAATTTGTTCAGGAGTAAGAATCTGCTGTAAGACTTGAAGTGTTTCAGCATTGGTTAGTGTCTCTATATTTGGAGATTCGCGGAATTTCTGTAATAAACCGGTCAAACTCTGCAGCAAATTATTATTGGCAAGAGTGGGAGTAACATTAACAACAGCTACACTGCCGTAAATGTCATATAAGGCATTTAGTTGATCGCCTGTCTTGATTTGTTCGATTTGCTTAGTCTCACCATTTCGCAGTATAATGGTATCAGCTTCAACAGGTAGATAGCGAAATTGTTCGCTGCCGGTATTGATTATAATCCAATTTGCCGGTTTGCGGACTTCTACTACTTCACCAGCAACTGTCTCTAAGTTCATGATTGCATCAAATATGGCTGCAACTTCGGCCCGGGTTGATAAACGCTCAGGTTCAAAGTGGTTCATAACATAAATAGGCAGCACATCCAGCTTATTGATTAATTCAATAGTAGCGAATAGCGGATGATTAGGGTCTACGTCTTCGAATGATTGCTCCCATTCATCAACATTAATGCTTTGTTTTGACAGATTGAGTAAGTTAGCGGCAGCTGCAATTAGCTCTGTTCTGGTAATAAAAGTATCATTCTGTTCTACAAGGTCAGCTTCAGGCATAAAGTGGTCTAACCAGCTGTAAAGAGCCTGCTGTTCAGCACTGGAGAGATTAAAGCACTTGGCGGCTAATTCAATTAGTTCATCTAATGTAACATTGTTATTTGGCTGAAAAGACTCATTATAGACTCCTTCAAATACACCTAAATCCGATAGTCTAATTATAGCTTCTTGTGCCCAACTTCCTTCAATGTCAGAAAAGTTAGTTGAAGCAATGACAGTATTGCTGAATAATAATATGGTCGTCAATAAGAATATGGATATTTTCTTCATTAAAGCAATGTCTCCTTTCGGTTGTTGACTGCATTAACAATAATATAATTATAATACACCTATTACTTCGCAGTTTACAAGGGTTTACCTCTATGTAATAGTAACCTCTACTGTTAAGCTTTGGGTTATGTGGTGGTCAATGGCAATAATAGAAGGTTTTTAATTGAAAATGTGGAATTTGTTAGGAAGAAATGAGGGGAAACTTATGGAAAAAACTCTGTTTTTAATCGATGGCAATAGTTTGTTGAATCGAGCTTATTATGCTTTACCGCCCTTAACTACAGTTAGTGGCGAACCTACTAATGCAATATATGGCTTTACGATGATGCTCTTTCGTTTGTTAGATGATTATAATCCTACTCAAATTTGTGTTGCATTTGATGTATCTGCACCCACATTTCGCCATGAAGCATATAAAGAGTATAAAGCTAACCGCAAAGGAATGCCGGATGATCTGCGTGTGCAGATGGATGGTATCAAGCAAGTTCTGGATGCGTGGGGCATACTACGTTTAGAATTGGCAGGGTATGAAGCTGATGATATTATAGGAACGGCAGCAAAAAAAGGGGAAGCTTTAGGTTATAAGGTATATATTGTAACCGGAGATCGGGATGCTCTGCAGTTAATTTCCGAGCAGACAAATGTACTGCTGACTAAACGCGGTATTAAAGAAATTGAAGTAATGGATCTTAATAGACTGGCACAGGAATATCAATTAAAACCCGAACAGATTATTGATTTAAAAGGATTAATGGGTGATACTTCAGATAACATTCCCGGCGTACCAGGAGTAGGCAAAAAAACAGCCTTAAGACTATTGAAAGACTATCACAGTATAGATAAACTATATGAAGAGATAGAACAAGAAAAAGGAAAGCTAAAACAGCGCTTGATTGAAAATTATGATCAGGCTGTGCTCAGTAAAAAATTGGCAACTATTGATTGTCAAGTTCCGCTAAAAATCGATTTTTCAGCTGATTTAAATAAAGACGACGATGAATTGGTAGAAATATTCAGCAGATTAGAATTTAATAGTTTACTGGAACGAATTATAAGTAAGGATAGGAAAGAAAGCGGGAAAACGGCTGCCGAAAACCTTGAGTTCAAAGTGAATATCTTAAAGAAGCATGATTTACCAGAGTTAACACAGGAATTGGCGGCAACTGAGAATATTGCAGTCTATCTAACACATCGGGATTTAGCTGCTGCATCCCAAGATAGCTGCTGGTATATTTCTAAGGATCTAATTATCGATTTTATTAGTTTATTAGGTGAAATCAATTCTCATTTAAGCATATACACTAACGATGCAAAAGCATTATCCAAATTTTCTGTTGAAGCAGGCTGTGATTTGAATGTATTAATAGATACAACCTTAGCTGGTTATGTACTAGACCCGAACGGTTCTTTGGACTTATCAGCTTTATCCGTACGCTACGGTGGACTATCGCCGCTGATGGAATTGGAGGATAACCCTGAATGTCTGGCCTTAAAAGCAAAACGAGTGTTGGAACTGGCTCCAAAATTAAAAGAACGGCTTATTCAAGACGATTTAATGACTTTATATCAAGAAATTGAATTACCATTGGCGAAGGTTTTAGCAAAAATGGAAACCAGAGGGATTTTTTGTAATCCTACGACACTTAAGCAGTTATCAGATGAAATGAAGAAAGCCCTTGATAAATTAACCAGAGAAATAATTGAGTTAGCAGGCGAAGAATTTAACATTAATTCACCTAAACAACTGGGGAAAATTCTCTTTGAGAAGCTGGGCTTACCTGTAATTAAAAGAACAAAAACGGGGCCGTCTACTAATGCTGAGGTGTTAGAACAGTTAAGTTTTCATCCAATAGTTGCCAAAGTGCTGGAATTTCGTCAATTAAACAAGCTGAAGTCAACTTATACTGATGCACTAGGGGAGTTAATTGATGAGAAAACCGGACGTATTCATACTACTTTTAACCAAACTGTTACAGCTACGGGAAGACTGAGCAGTGCGAATCCGAACTTACAAAACATTCCAATTCGTACTCCAGAAGGGCGGCGTATTCGAGGTGCATTTGAGTCTAAGCCTGATTGGTATCTTTTGGCTGCCGATTATTCCCAGATAGAACTGAGGGTTCTTGCTCATATCTCTAATGATGAAGGAATGATCGATGCATTTAATTCAGGAGCTGACATTCATGCTCGGACTGCATCAGAGGTATTCCAAATTCCTCTGGACAAGGTTACCCCTTCTGACAGAGAAGCTGCCAAAGCGATAAACTTTGGTATTGTGTATGGAATCAGCAGTTTTGGTTTGGCTAAAGGCACTAATTTATCAAGAACCAAAGCACAGCAGTACATTGATCTTTACTTTAAGCGTTATCCTAAGGTTAAGTCTTATTTAGATGAAATAGTAAAGAAAGCAAGAAAACAAGGTTATGTAACTACAATTTTGAACCGCAGGCGTTATCTACCTGATATTAATAGCAGAAACTATACACGCCGGTCGTTTGCAGAACGAATGGCTATGAATTCTCCCATTCAAGGCAGTGCAGCTGATATTATTAAAATAGCCATGTTAAAAATAGATCAGAGGCTTAGTGAGCAAAATTATCAAGCTAGAATGTTGCTTCAGGTACATGATGAGCTGGTTTTTGAAGTACCTGAAGAAGAATTAGCTGCTATTGCCCAGTTAGTAAAAAAAGAAATGGAATCAGCGATGGACCTTGCTGTCAAGTTAAAGGTTGATCTAAAAGTCGGTCGTGATTGGGAAAGTGTTAAACAGATAAATGAGGTGTGAAAAGCGGTGCCCGAATTACCTGAAGTTGAAACTGTAAAACAGACTCTTATTCCGCTGGTAGTCGGCAAGAGAATTTCAGAATGCCAAGTATTATATCCGCGAGTATTACCTAAAAATCATGTAAATGAGTTTACAGCGGACATGATTAATCGAAAAATTATTACAATATGTCGCAGAGGTAAATATTTGTTATTTTTGCTGGACTCAAAGCTACTGCTTGTCATTCATCTGCGAATGACAGGGCAGTTAGTATTTTATCCGGAAAAATCTGCACCATTGGCAAAGCATACTTCAGCTGTCTTTACATTTTACGATGGGGGCGAGCTGCGTTTTGTTGATCAGCGGAAATTCGGTACAATTTATCTAATGCCGGATTCTCAACTTCATATAATTAGCGGTTTATATACATTGGGACCTGAACCTTTATCCAAAGAATTTAGCAGTGAAATACTAACTAAAATTGTTAAGTCGGGTCGCTCGATTAAATCAATCTTGTTAGATCAAAAGAAAATAGCTGGATTAGGTAATATTTATACGGATGAAGTTTTGTATCGTGCAAGAATACATCCAAAAAGACCTGGTTCAAGTTTGGAAACTGCTGAGATATCAGCCTTATATCGCAGTATTGTCACAGTATTGCAAGAGGCAATTGCCGCAAAGGGCACTACTATCAAAGATTATCGCACTGGTGATGGGGACAGAGGAAATTTCCAAAATAAATTGCAGGTTTACGGAAAATCTGGTGAAGCGTGCCCAACGTGTAACACATTAATTCAGAAAACAAAGATTTCGGGAAGAAGCAGTCATTTTTGTCCAAATTGTCAAAGGTGGGATAAAAGTTGAGGGGATTGACCGGATCAATAGCCACCGGAAAAAGTACTGTAGCCAAAATATTAAGACAACATGGAGCTGTAGTCATTGATTCCGATCAGATTGCTAAAGAAGTTATAGAGCCGGGAACAGATGGTTGGATAGAGGTAAAAAAACATTTTCCAGAAGTAATCGGATTAGACCAAAAAGTTAATCGCAAGAAACTAGCCGAGATCATATTTGATAATATTAAACGGCGCAGACTGTTGGAGGGTATAATTCATCCTTTAGTAATCACAAGGATAAAAGCAGAAGGGCGTTATCTAGAAAATCTGGGTAAGATAGTTTTTGTAGATATGCCGCTTTTATATGAAACTAATTCGCAGTTATGGTTAGAGGAAGTGTGGGTGGTTTATATCCCGCTGAAGCTTCAATTACAACGATTGATGATCCGTGATAATTTATCAGAGTCAGAAGCACTTAAAAGAATTAATGCACAAATTTCCATCGAAGAGAAGCGGAAATTAGCAGATTACGTAATTGATAACAGTGGTTCTTTAGATAATACCAAAGAACAAGTTGACAAACTTTGGTATCAGGTAATAAGATAAAAAATAGGATGTGCTGGGGGGTTGCCATTGAACCGACTATTAACGATTTTTGCTGTAGTAGTCATATTCGTAGTTGTATTGTATTTTTCTGTTTCTTTGAGGCCACTCCTCCAAAGACTTTATCCCCTGGATTATTCGGATATTATTAGCGAGCAGGCCCGGTTGTATAAAATTGATCCTTTATTGATTGCAGCCATAATAAGTGTGGAGAGTAGATGGGTTACTACTGCTGTTTCTTCTAAGGGGGCTGCTGGACTAATGCAGTTGATGCCTGATACGGCAGTATGGATTGCAGCTCAAACCAGGACTGATTTTACAGAGGATGATATCTTTATTCCAGAAATAAATATTAGATTTGGATGCTGGTATCTTAATTATCTGCAGGAGCAGTTTTCAAGTCTTACTGCTGCTTTAGCTGCATATAACGGTGGGCAGGGTAATGTGCGTCAATGGTTGGCGGAAAATATATGGGATGGCAGTTATGAAAATTTTTCTGATATTCCTTTTTGGGAAACCCGGGGTTATATCAAAAAAATCACATATACTTGGAATATTTATCAAAAAATATATGATTATCAATGGGAAGAATGAGAGAGGATGAAGTTATATGAAACAACTAACAACTATTCAGGATGTTACAGCTTATCAACTAGAAAAGGGGCGAAAATTTTATTCTGCAAATCACGATGAAATTGAAGCGGGATTAACTACCGATGTCTATTTTATTAAGACAAAGCAAATCCTTGATTCTGCAGGCTACTCTGATAAAAGGGTCAGTGCTGAAATTTTTCCCAGGCGTTCAGGTGTTGTAGCGGGAGTCAATGAAGCATTAGCATTACTCAGTAAGCTGGATGTTGAAGTTGAATGCCTGCCTGAAGGTTCCAAGTTTGAAGCAAAAGATGTGATTATGCGGATTACCGGGCGTTATAGCGACTTCGGTATTTATGAAACAGTACTTTTGGGAATTTTAGCCAGTTCCAGCGGTTGGGCAACTGCTGCACATGAAATTGCTCAAGCAGCAGATGGGAAGCCTTTCTTTTGTTTTGGGGCACGTCACGTTCATCCGTCGGTTGCACCTGTCATGGAACGTGCGGCTGTTATCGGAGGGGCCAGCGGTGCTTCATGTATTTTGGGAGCAAAATTGTTGGGATTAGAACCCGTCGGAACGGTACCTCATGCACTGTTTTTAATTGTAGGAGATACAGTTAAGGGTACTAAATTGTATGATCAAATAATGCCTCCTGAATCTCCGCGAACTATTTTAGTAGATACTTTTAAAGATGAAGTTGAAGAAAGCCTCCGCTTAAGTGAGGCGTTAGGTGAAAAATTACAGGGGGTACGCATTGATACACCCAGCGAGCGGGGTGGTGTTACTGTGGGTTTAGTCAAAGAACTGCGGTTTAAACTAGATTTAGCCGGTTACAAACATGTTCAGATCTTTGCTTCAGGAGGCATGGATGTTGAACGAGTTAAAATGCTATCCGAAGCCGGTGTTGATGCATTCGGTGTCGGCAGTTATATTTCAGCAGCACCACCAATTGATATGACTATGGATATTAAAGTCGTTGAGGGTAATCCGGTTGCTAAACGCGGTAGATTACCAGGATTGACTGACAGCAAAGATTTAAAGAAAATTTTGTAGGGGCTGTTTTTAAGGGGGGGTAGAATTGGCAAAAGAAACAATTAAATCTCGAGTAATCCAAACTGTGTACGATGATCCGTTTCTGAGTATTGATGAAATTGCCGACAAAGTAACCACTACTCCGCGTTATGTACGGACAATTTTATCAGAAGCAGGGTTATCATTGATGCAGCTGCGAAAACAATATGCAAAAGCAATGGAAAAACAATTAGGATCCAGAACCCTGATTGAAGAAGTCAGACAGTATGAAGCGGATTTAAAGCTGACAAAAATTAAGGATCCAGCTGCAGCACGACTGCTAAAGCAGGCTTCAGATGTCGAACTTATGCAAGTTAGCAGGGTGGAAAAGCTGGGCCGGATTCCAATTTATATCGAATTAACTACATATTTAGAATTGCGATTGGCAGATACTGACGGCCCTTTAAGTCAACTGCTGATTTTGCCCCAAAATGGTGAAATTATTAAACAAAAACATTCCTGGATAGAAGTAGTTGCTAATAACAGTGCCATCAGTAAGCTGTTAGTAAATTCGGAAAATCAACCTCTGTTAAAACTCAGTTATTTATTGTACCAGGATTCGATACCCATTGCGTTAAAGACCCAGTGGCTGCAGACAGAAGGAATACTATTAAAGACAGATACTGGTAAGTTTGAGATAGCCGCTGAAGTGTAATTAACGAGAAGGAGGGATTTAAGTGCCGCAGCCTTTGCTATCCGTAAGAGATCTAAAAATATGTTTTAATACTAAGGATGGGGTTATTCCAGCTGTTGATGGCGTTAGTTTTAATCTTGATTCAGGTAAAACATTTGGTATTGTCGGAGAATCCGGCTCGGGAAAAAGTGTGACTGCTCTTTCTATAATGGGGTTAATCCCGGAGCCTCCGGGTAAAGTAAGCGGCCGGATTATATTTCAGGGTCAAAACCTGACTGCGATGAGCGAAGCCCAGCTGCAAAAAATTCGTGGTAATGATATCTCTATGATTTTTCAAGAACCGATGACTTCGCTAAACCCTGTGTTTACAATTGGCAATCAAATAATGGAAGCAATCGTACTGCATCAGAAGTTAAATAAAAAAGTTGCAAGGGAAAAAGCTGTTGAAATGTTGAATTTAGTTGGGATTTCTTCGCCGGAGAAGCGAATTGACGAATATCCTCATCAATTAAGCGGGGGAATGCTTCAGAGAGTTATGATAGCCATGGCTTTATCCTGCAATCCCAAGTTATTAATTGCCGACGAGCCTACGACGGCACTGGATGTTACCATTCAAGCGCAGATTTTGGATTTAATGCAGGAACTTAGAAAACAGTTAGGAATGGCCATTATACTGATCACCCATGATTTGGGAGTTATTGCAGAGTTAGTAGAAACTGTTGCTGTAATGTATACAGGGAAAATTGTAGAATACGGCAGCACTAAAAATATATTTACAAATCCTCAGCATCCATATACTGAAGGTTTACTTCGATCAATACCCAAACTTAAATCTCAGCAAAAACGTCTGCATGCGATTCCCGGAAGTGTTCCTACACCCGGAAATTTTCCCGTTGGCTGTGATTTTTATCCTCGCTGTAATTATTCAGAAGATATCTGCAGGATAAAAAAACCTAAACTTTATACTGTTGAAAATAGGCATTTGTCAGCTTGTTGGCGAGTTGTCAATTATAAAAGAGTTAAGGAAGTGGCCAAACCATATGAGTAATGTTAATCATCACCCACTACTTAAAGTAGATAATCTTGTAAAATATTTTTCGATTACAAAAGGAATTCTTTTTTCCAAGCAAATAGGTGCGGTTAAGGCAGTAGATGATATAAGTTTTACTATTGCTCCAGGCGAAACACTCGGTTTGGTCGGTGAGTCAGGCTGTGGAAAGTCAACTGTAGGCAGAGTGATTTTAGGACTGACAAAAGCTACATCTGGTTCAGTATTTTTTGAAGGAAAGGATATTCAAGCTCTCAGTAAACATGAGCTGCGGGAATTGCGCAAAGACATGCAGATTATCTTTCAAGACCCTTATGCATCGCTAAATCCTCGCATGACCGTAAGGGAAATTATTGCTGAACCATTAGAGATTCATAAAATTGTTGATCACAAAGACTTTGATCGTAGAATTGATAAGCTTCTTGATGTCGTAGGGTTAGATTCCTCACTTAAACGCAGATTTCCACATGAGTTTTCCGGGGGCCAGCGGCAGAGAATAGGTATTGCACGAGCTTTAGCTGTTAATCCAAAATTTATAGTCTGTGATGAACCGGTATCAGCTTTGGATGTGTCCATTCAAGCACAGGTAGTTAATTTGCTTCAGGATTTACAGGAAGAATTTGGTCTAACTTATCTCTTTATCGCTCACGATTTAAGTGTAATTAAGCATATCTCCAATCGAGTTGCCGTTATGTATTTAGGTAAAATTGTTGAACTGGCAGATAAAGATCAATTATACAATAACCCGCAGCACCCATATACTCAAGCTCTGTTATCAGCAATCCCAGTACCTAATCCAGAGGTTAGATCAAACAGGATTATTCTAAATGGTGATGTACCAAGCCCGATAAATCCACCTTCTGGGTGTCGGTTTCATACTCGTTGTCCTCATGTAATGCAAATCTGTAAAGAATTAGAACCTGAAATGGAGGATAAAGGAAATCGGCATTATGCAGCCTGTCACTTAAAATGACAGCATCCGGTATGAAATGTTGGATGCTAATTGTTTTGCTTTAAAGGGGAAACAGAATCTTTCAGCGTACTGATACCAGAAATTAACAGCAGAATAGTAATGCCTGCGGAACCAAGAGGATCTATAAGTAGATTATAGGGTGCTGGTAATACTTTAGTCAGAACCAGGGTAAGAGCGATGGCAAAATCAGTAAACATTTTTGTATAATACAAACGCTTTTGAGAACTAAGGATATGGCCGGGCTTAAGTTTATTCAGCTTTTTATATCGCAGAAAAAAGTATCCGTTTACTAAAAAACCGCTGCAGGCTATGAACAAACCGAGTATGATATTTGTAGTTTCTTGCGGATTCATAAAGCGTCGAACTGCAGCTGTGCCAACAATAAGACTTGAAAATAGCATAATCACAGCTACAATCAAGCTTGACCTGCACTCCATTGTTAGGATCTGACGGTTGTCGGTAATTTTTCTTTTATTAATCAGCCGGGCAGTATACCAAGCTAGAATAAGACCGATTAATTCACCTGTGCGGCGAAAAAAGTCACTAAACAGCAAGACGGACTTTCCGATAAAAGCCGCATACCCGGTGGTTATAGGCGCCCATCCGCTGAGTAGGCAGCTGTATAACAAGGTTCTTTCGCGGTGTACATCTACGGTGTCCTCTACAGTTTTGAAATTCATTATACTTTTCACCACCAATCAATCATCTACCGAGCAATAATGCAAGTAACGACAAACAGATTGAGGTAAATGAGGTTACTACAGGAATTACTATAGTATCAAGTCCGGCAATGCAAGTTGCTTCAACAAAAGAACCTATAAATGCTAAAACAATTGAAGATATTAAGGCGTACCAAAAAGGAATGTCGGTAAATACAATCAATATAAGGAATACTCCGACAAATGTTGCAATGGCCATTGCCGCACTGCCTTCAATAGTTTTATTGGAATCAAATAGGGGAAATTTAAAATGATGCTTACCGAAACGTTTACCAACTAATGCAGCGGCAGCATCACCTACGCCCAAAATCATCAGTCCTATTATAATGTGGATTTTATATGTACTGCCAAGAAGCCCCCAAATGATTGCAATTAGTAAACTAACAGTGAGAAAGAAATAGCTTGCTTGTTTCAGCACTTCTGTGAAGCGTCCGCGACCGATGGATAATTTTTTCAATTTGGGGTTAAGGCTAGCTAGTGGTAGAATAATATATACTAAGCTTGCTAAAAGAATAACTGCAAGAACAGCCAGATACCATTCATTAAAAGCAAAGACTAAAATAAACACTGATAAACATGCCATCAGATGATATGCTTTGCGGCTTAATTCTTTCAGTTTTGGAAAAAAACGGCTAAAGATAGCAATTAGTCCTGCTGATAAACCATAGTAACCGATTAAAATAGCGATGGCATAGATAAAACGCATATATATCCCTGCTTTCTCGTTATTTTATTATTCAAGCGTGGATCAATAAACTAAATATGCTTATATCTTAATGTATCATGATGGCTGTTAATTATCAAATAAACAAAAGGATTTTAATGTTAAAAATCTAAAGTTATTAGTGTAGTAAGATATTCTACGAGAATGGACTGATGTTTATGCCATCTATGATGAATGCAATTATCAAAAAGCATGACAAACCTGGACTGTGGCTGGAAAAACAGCCCATACCAGACATAGGCATCAATGATGTTTTAGTCAAAGTTATCCGTTCATCAATTTGTGGTACAGACGTAAATATTAATAAATGGGATGAATGGGCAAAAAGAACAATCCCGATTCCCATGATAATTGGTCATGAATTTGTTGGCAGAATAGTAGCAGTGGGTACTAATGTAAAAGATTTTAAGATAGGCGATATTGTTTCTGCCGAAGGACATATAGTCTGCGGCAGATGTAGAAATTGTCTTGCGGGCAGAAGACATTTATGCCCAAACACAAAGGGGGTAGGAGTTAATAGGCCCGGTGTTTTTGCTGAATATGCAGCCATTCCTGTAACTAATGTATGGCTGTGCAATACAGATATACCTCTGGATGTATTAAGTTGTTTCGACCCATTTGGTAATGCAGTTCATACTGCCTTAGCATTTGACATCCTTGGAGAGGATGTTTTAATTACCGGTGCGGGACCAATTGGAGTTATGGCCGCAGCTGTTGCCAAATATGCAGGTGCACGATATGTTGTAGTTACCGATATAATCCCGTATCGGCTGGAGTTGGCGGAGAAAATGGGGGCCACCTTAACTGTTGATGTTAGTAAAGAACGGTTGAGTGATGTAATAAATGAATTAGGAATGCGCGAGGGCTTTGATGTAGGTCTGGAAATGTCCGGAAGTGCTCAAGCATTTTCAGATATGGTAGATCTTATGGTTCATGGTGGCAAAATAGCCATGTTGGGAATCCAAAAGCAAAATACTCAGCTAGATTGGAATAAAATTGTGTTTAACGGGTTAACAATTAAGGGTATTTACGGTCGTGAGATGTATGAAACATGGTATAAAATGACGGTTATGCTGGAATCAGGACTAGATATCTCACCGGTAATTACCCACAGATTTCATTATACAGAATTTGAAGAAGCCTTTAACATAATGTGCAGTGGAAATTCAGGTAAAATTATTCTTAATTGGGAGGACTAGATTTGGATGAAAAGTGCTTATCAATTTATTCAGGAAGAATTGGAAAAAGTCAAAGTGAGCGGATTGTGGAAAGATGAGCGGATTATTACTTCGCCCCAACAGACTTATATAGATACAATAAATCAAAAAAAAGTATTAAACATGTGTGCAAACAATTATCTCGGATTGGCTAATCATCCGCGAGTAATTAAGGCTGCCAAGGATAGTTATACAAAATATGGTTTTGGCCTTTCATCAGTTCGGTTTATCTGTGGAACCCAAACTATTCATAAACGTTTGGAAGAAAAAATCAGCAATTTTTTAAAAACAGAGGATACTATTCTTTATTCGTCTTGCTTTGACGCTAATACCGGATTATTTGAAACATTATTAGGGCCAGAAGATGCCATTATCAGCGATGAACTCAATCATGCCAGTATTATAGACGGAGTGCGTTTATGTAAAGCAAAACGCTTTGTCTATCAAAATAATGATATGGAAGATCTTAATCAACAGCTGAAAGCTGCAGCTTCATGTCGCATAAAAATGATTGCTACTGATGGTGTTTTTTCAATGGACGGCACAGGAGCTAATTTAAGAGGAATTTGTGATTTAGCTGATACCTATGATGCTTTAGTGATGGTTGATGATAGTCATGCAACCGGATTTATGGGAGAGAACGGCAGAGGTACTCATGAGTATTGTCAAGTAATGGATCGGATAGATATTCTAACAGGTACGCTGGGTAAAGCACTTGGTGGTGCTAGCGGTGGTTATACCAGCGGCAGAAAAGCCATAATTGATTTACTAAGACAGAGATCGCGTCCTTATTTATTTTCTAATACCCTTGCACCTGCCATTGCTGCATCAGCTTGTGAAGTATTTGATATTCTTTCTGAGAGCAATGAGTATGGCAATCGAGTGCTGGAAAATGCCAGATATTTTCGAGAAAAATTAGAGGAGGCGGGGTTTGACATTCCTGCAGGGGAACATCCAATCATTCCTATTATGCTGTATGATGCAAATACTGCTCAGGAAATGGCAAAACGCATGTTAGATAAGGGTGTATATGTAATAGGATTTTCCTATCCTGTTGTACCAAAGGGGCAGGCAAGAATTCGCACTCAAGTTTCAGCTGCCCATACGAAAGAGGATCTAGATTTTGCAGTAAAAGCATTTATTGATGTGAGAAATGAAATGGGTTGAGTTATTATAGAAAATATGGTATAGTAATACCACAGAAAGAGGATTTATTTGGTAAGGGGGATTATGGTGAAACAAGAAAAGACTGAACATAAGCATATTAAAACACTGACTAAATCTTCATTGACAAAAACTTTAGTTAGCGGTGGGTGTGGAGAGTGTCAAGCATCTTGTCAATCAGCTTGTAAGACCTCTTGTACAGTAGGGAATCAAGCTTGTGAGCGCTAATTATGCTGATATTTACTTGCAGTTGTAGCAACCTTCTGCCTGAAGGTTGTTATTTTTTTGATTATGAGGTGAATAAATGTGCTGGATAAAGAATGTGTGCACTGCTTTTCTCATAACCATCAATACTTCGTTGTAGACGGAAACTCCGGTTCTGTTCATTTATTAGATGAGTTAGCTTATCAGATGATAAAAGCTATTAAAGACGGATTAGAGTTTGATGAAACAGCAGTAATCAATCATTTGTCAAATGAGTATTCTCCTAGAAAAATTAAAGAAGCTTTTGAGGAAATAACAGTCCTTGTAAAAGAAAATCTGCTTTTCAGCCCGGACTTTACTGAAATACCAAAGGAAATCGATTCTGTTGTAAAAGCGTTGTGCTTGAATGTTGCTCATGACTGTAATCTAAGATGTAAATACTGTTTTGCACAGACCGGAGATTTTGGTGGGAAAAGGGAATTGATGAGTTATGCTGTAGCCAAGAAAGCCGTTGATTTTTTGATAAATGCTTCGAAAAATCGACATCAACTGGAACTGGATTTTTTCGGTGGTGAACCATTACTTAACTTTGAAGTTGTTAAAAAAACTGTTCTTTACGGTGAAGAGCAAGCTAAAAAACACAATAAGAATATTCGTTTTACTATAACCACTAATGGAATTGGATTAACTAAAGCAATTCAAGATTTTTTGAATGAAAAAATGTATAATGTTGTTTTAAGTATTGACGGACGTCGGGAAGTAAATGATGCCGTAAGGCAGACTATTAATGGTGAAGGTTCAGTTCACGATGTTATTGTGCCTAAATATCAAGAGTTTGTTAAAGCTCGTAAAGGTAAGCAGTATTATGTGCGGGGAACATTTACTAAAAATAATTTGGATTTCTGTGAAGACGTACTTTATTTAGCTGGATTAGGTTTTGATCAAATTTCCATGGAACCAGTTGTTGCTGATTCTGCATTGGATTATGCTTTAACAGAAGCCGAATTGCCAACTATTTTTCATGAATATCATCGACTTGCAGATGAATTACTAGAATATTATCAGACGAAGAAATCATTTAATTTCTTTCATTTTAATGTTGAGTTAAAAAAAGGACCCTGTTTATATAAACGGATAGCCGGTTGTGGTGCCGGACATGAATACATTGCAGTGACACCAACTGGTGAATTGTATCCTTGTCATCAGTTCATCGGTGATGAAAAATACAAAATCGGAGATGTATCGCAGGGAATTATTCGGCCTGAGCTCGGTGAACGGTTGAAACACGCCCATGTGCTCAACAAGCCTACATGCCGCAAATGCTGGGCTAAATATTACTGCAGCGGTGGTTGTCATTTTAATAATCTCAAATATGGCGGTTCTTTATCTGATCCATACCTACTCGCGTGCGAAATGGAGCGGAAGCGTTTAGAGTGCAGTTTGTACATTTACAGCAGCCTTAACAATTAAAGGATATGGTATTATGCTGCAGTGGTCCAGCATAATGGTAATATTTTTCTATAAATTATTACATTAAGAAGGACTTCGCTCTTTAATCATAGAATATACTATTACGAAAAAGTTAGGGAACAATGATCGATACTCATTAACTGGGCACTTTGAGTATGGGGAGTTAGTAGTGCAACCGACCACTTATACCGTGTGAGGTGATGCGGTTTGGCACAAAGGAAACGTCTGGGGGATATACTTATAGAAAGAGGATTACTTAACGAACAGCAGCTGCAAAAAGCCTTGGCTATGCAGCGGGATTCTGGCGAAAAGTTAGGTAATGCTTTAATTAAGCTTGGTTTTATAACCCCAGATAATTTAGCTGATGCTCTAAGTGTACATCTTGGATATCCAAGAGTTGATTTGAATCGTCATTATATTTCAACTCCTGTGGTCAAAATGATACCAGAGGAGTTTTTAGCATCTCATGAGATATTTCCCCTTGATTTAAATAATAATGTAATGACAGTAGCTATGACGGACCCGTTAAACATTTTAGTAATAGATGAACTGCAGAGGATTACAGGTTATATAGTTAAGCCCGTAATAGCTACAAGTGATGAGATAAAAGCGGCGGTTAATCGTTCGCATGATATTATCTCTACTGCTCGGAAAGTCTTTGATGAATATACTGATGAAGATTCGGATCAATCTGATCAGAATCAGGAGGAGTATTTAGGTGATGCGCCGGGAGTTCGTTTGGCCAACATAATTTTGGAACAAGCCGTTAGGGAGAAAGCCAGTGATATTCATTTGGAGCCTCAAGAGGAAGAGCTTGACGTCAGATTTAGGGTAGACGGTATTTTACGAAAAGTAATGACAGTTCCTAAAAGGCTGCGCAATGATGTAAATTCGCGGATCAAAATTATGAGTAATCTTGACATTACTGAAAGGCGTCGTCCGCAGGATGGCAGAATTCAAACTAAGATAGGCGATTCTGAAGTTGATATGCGTATTTCAACGTTACCGACAATTCATGGTGAAAAAATTGTTGCACGTGTATTAAACAAATCTCACGGACCCTTAAGTATTAAAGAGTTTGGATTTGATGAAGATTCTAACGAAAAAATTCTTCGAATTCTAAACATTTCTCAAGGTTTAATATTAGTAACCGGCCCGACAGGCAGTGGCAAGACAACCACTTTGTATGGATTTTTAAATCATCTAAATACAGTAGAAAAAAACATTATTACAGTTGAAGACCCGGTTGAGTATCAATTAACTGGAATTAATCAGGTACAGATAAATCCAAAAATAGGATTAACTTTTGCTGCAGGATTGCGAAGCGTATTGCGCCAAGATCCGGATATTATTATGGTAGGTGAAATCAGAGATGATGAGACAGCAGAAATTGCAGTTCGTTCGGCTTTAACCGGGCATTTAGTTTTGAGTACTGTGCATACCAACAATACGGTTGCTACCATCAGCCGATTAATGAACATGAATGTTGATCCTTATTTAATTAGTGGGACTATATCTGCTATAATTTCACAAAGATTAGTGCGAAAAATCTGTCCTGAATGTAAAGAAGAAGTTTTACTAACTGATCCTTTAGCTATTAGGTTTATTAAATCTCTGGGGGTTTCTGTCCCCAAAGTCGTATATCAAGGAAAAGGATGTCCGTTGTGCAAGGATTCAGGCTATTTAGGCAGAGTTCCGCTGGAAGAAGTCTTGATTGTCAATAGGCAGCTGCGCAAGGCAATTGATGCTAAAGCCAGTGAAGATGATATGCGGGAGATTGCAATCCGCAGTGGAATGGTACCGCTGCAGGTTAATGCTGTATTAAAATTGATTCAAGGAATTACAACTGTTTCTGAAGTGATTCGTACTGTATACAGTACAGATGAACAGGAGGCGTTGGATTGAAACCTGTCAGCCATATACATGAATTACTTGAAATTGCAATTGATCAACGTGCTTCGGATTTACATATTTCTCCGGGGATTCCTCCATATTTGCGAATTTTTGGGAAGGTTATTCCTCTAACAGCTTATGAGAAATTAGCACCAAATGAAATTGAAGTATTGATAAAACCAATAATAGATGCTGAGCAGCACAAAATTTTAAATAAACATGGCGAAGTGGATTTTTCCTATGGAGTGCGAGGCGTTGGCCGCTTTCGGTGCAGCGTATATCAGCAGCGGGGTTCGCTGTCAGCAGCCATTCGTGTAATTAATGCCAAAATACATTCCTTACAGCAGTTGGGATTACCCAGTATTATCAAGGATATTGCCAGAAAAAAAGATGGACTTATTCTGGTTACCGGCCCGACCGGAAGTGGTAAATCTACAACCTTAGCAGCTGTGATCAATTTAATTAATGAGGAGCGCCAAGGTGTAATTATTACTTTGGAGGATCCGATAGAGTATTTACACAGTCATAAACGTTGTATTATTAATCAGCGCGAAGTAGGTACGGATACACGCAGCTTTGCTAATGGGCTTAGGGCAGCATTAAGAGCGGATCCGGATGTGATTTTAGTTGGTGAAATGCGAGATTTGGAGACAATAGCTACCGCCATAACTGCCGCTGAAACCGGACATCTTGTTTTATCAACCTTACATACACGAGGAGCTGCCAAGACTATAGATCGAATAATTGATGCATTTCCTCCTGATAATCAACAGCAGATTAGAGTTCAATTATCAATGGTTTTAGAAGCAGTAATATCCCAGCAGCTGATTGTTAAAAAGGATGGAGACGGAATGGTGCCTGCGGTAGAAGTTATGCTGGGAACACCGGCAATTCGAAATTTAATTCGCGAAGGGAAAACGCATCAGATAAATTCTGTAATTGAAACGGGAAAGAGATTTGGGATGAAGACTTTGACATCGTCCGTAAATGAATTAGTTTATGCGGATCAGATCAATTTAGAAGATGCTCAAATTTTTGGGTTTGATTAATGGTGGTGAAGCATATGATCCAATTTCAATATAAAGCTAGAGACAGACAAGGCAGAGAAGTAAACGGGACTATTGAAATGGATACGAAGGAGCTTGCAGTTACGAGTTTGCGGGAGCAGGGTTATTATGTTACCGAGATAAAAGAAGTATCCAAACGCCGTTTGAGTAACATAGTTATATTTCAGTCCAGTAAAACCCTAAAAGCAAAAGATTTGGCTTTGTTTTGCCGTCAATTTGCTATTCAATTAGAAGCAGGTTTGTCTTTAACTGCATGTTTAGAGCTGCTGGAAGAACAGTCTGCAGATGAGATTCTTAAAAACGTTTTAAGAACAATTAGATTAGATGTAGCCAGCGGCATGACATTCACAAATGCAGTTGAAAAGCATAAAGAAATATTTCCGCATGAGTTTATTTACTTAATTTCAGCTGGAGAAATTGCCGGAGAACTGCCTGCTGTATTAGAGCAGTTGGCTGTTTACTATGAAAGAGAAGATGAGCTGCGTAAAAAACTGTCCGAAGCTTTGATGTACCCGATTGTTATTGCTAGTATAGCTGTTATAGTTGTTATTGCACTAATATTTTTTGTTTTGCCGATGCTGATCAAAAACTTTTCCGCTTTTGGAGTGCAAACTCCCCGGATTACACAGGTAATATTAGACGCCAGAGACTTCTTAATCGACTTTTGGTATGTGTTTGTTGGATTTATTGTATTTTTTATTGTATTTATAAAATGGTATTTAAAGACTAAAAGAGGATGTTATCAAAAAGATCTGCTCAAGTTGAAACTGCCGATTATGGGCAAAATCAATCAGATGGTTATTTTTTCTCGAATTTCGCGAGTGTTAGGACTGCTGTTGGCCAGCGGAATTTCCATGGTAAAAAGTTTAGAAATTACAGAGCGGTTAATTACCAACGTTTGGATTCGGGACTCATTAAACGATTCAAGATTAGCTGTTGAAAAAGGGCAGGGATTGACTGAACCGTTGAAAAAGAGTAATTTATTTCCAGCAATGTTTGTGCAGATGGTTGCAGTAGGCGAGGAAACCGGGAACTTAGAACAGACTTTAAAACATCTGTCTGATTATTACGATAAGGAAGTAAATTTTACAGTTTCAGCATTTACAAAACTGCTTGAACCTGTAATGATGGTTGTACTGGCCATAGTAGTATTATTTGTTTTAGTATCGGTATATTTACCCATGATTCAAATGGTAACACAGCTGTAAACATTAAAGGGTGATAATGTTGAAAAAATGCCTAGGCTTAGATATTGGCAGTGAACAAATTAAATTGGTCCAACTGCAAAGAAAAGGTAGAAACAGCTATTTGGTAAGTTCGTGTCAGAAAATTAAGACGCCAGAAGGCAGTGTTGCCAATGGCAAAATTATGGATGTTGAGCGACTAAGAAAATGTCTTCAGCTGTTGATAAAAGGGTCTGGTATTACTACAGATAACGTAGTTATGGGTTTAGCGAGTCCTGAGATAATGATCAGAAAAACAGAATTTCCCTCCATGCCCGGAAAGGAATTGGCACAGGCAATTAGATTTGAGTTAAGTGACATCTTGATGTTGGATGATTCTAGTATTGAAGACATTGCATTTTCATATGAAGTTTTACATGCCGGAGAAAACCAACAAAAAGTTTTGGTGGTAGGATGCAGACGAGAATTAGTAGAGCCTTATATAGATTTACTTAATAGTGTTGGTTTAGTTCCCTGGGTAATTGACATTGCTGCTTTTGCTCTTCCTAGAGTAATTGATACTAGAAATCGTATTTGCTTTGTAGATCTTGGTGCCGAGCAAACTGTAATTTATGTGGAAAAAAACATGACATATTCTGTTTATCGTATTTTGCCCTTTGGGGGTTCGTTAATTAATAATGTAATTAAAGAAACATTTGGAGTTGACTCCTA
>JAAZMN010000130.1 GCA_012798795.1 Bacillota bacterium
TATTTTTACGCTCATTTAATGCAGCTTTCAATGAACGCAGACGAATCCGAGCTGCTCCCAAATTATATCCTTCGTCAATTTTTAAGCAGGTGTACAGTTTCGAATGCTGTTCTAATATTTCCTGAACCTGATCTGTAGTGACTGCATCTAGGCCACAGCCAAATGAATTAAGCTGTACCAGCTCAACATCTTCCTGCTCGGCAGCAAAACTTGCTGCCGCATATAACCGAGAATGATAAGCCCATTGATCCACAACACGTAAAGGCCGCTTTATAGCTGCCAAGTGGTCAACGGAATCCTCCGTTAACACAGCCATACCCAGCTGATTGATTAATTCGGGTATGCCGTGATGAATTGCCGGATCAATATGATATGGCCTGCCGGCAAGTACTATCGCCGTAAGTTCCTTTTCTCTTATATATTCTAACGCTTTTTCTCCTTGAATTCTAATATCTTCGCAAAAACGTTCTTGTTCTTTCCATGCCACTTCTACAGCTTGTTTTATTTCTTTCAAAGGAATATTTAAATCAGTAAGCTCTTCATATAAACGCCTGACAAGTCTTTTTTTATTGTCATATGGCAGAAATGGATAGAGAAACTTAACATCTCTTTCTCGTATCAGCTCAATATTGTTATAAACAACTTCAGGATAAGAACTCACTATCGGACAGTTAAAATGGTTGTCAGCCTCCGGCTGTTCCTTGCGTTCATGGGTGATACAAGGATAGAAAATTAACGGCACTTCTTTTTCCAATAAATCAAAAATATGACCATGAGCCATTTTAGCCGGATAACATACAGATTCCGAAGGTATAGTTTCAATACCTTTTTCATAAATCGTAATGGACGAACGGGCGGAAAGCTCCACTGAAAAGCCTAGTTCGGTAAAGAATGTAAACCAAAAAGGGTAATTTTCATACATGTTTAAAACCCGGGGAAACCCTATACGCCCTCGCCTAGCTTCAGCTGCTGGTATTGGTTCATATTGAAATAATCGTTCGTATTTATAAGCATATAAATTAGGTAGCTTGTTTTTAGACCTTCCCTTACCAAGTGCTCGTTCACATCTGTTTCCTGTTATATATCGGTCAGTTTCATTAAAAACATTAATTGTTAAAAGACAATTATTTGAACATCCACTGCAGCGAGCATGATTTGTAGTTACCTTCAGATTTTCCAATTGCTCGAGATTCATTATAGTTGAACGACTATTTTCTATATATCTTTCTCTAGCAATTAAAGCAGCACCGAAAGCACCCATGGTACCAGCGATATCAGGTCTAACTACATGGCGATGAGTTAAAAGCTCAAAGCTGCGCAGTACCGCATCATTGGCAAATGTGCCGCCTTGAACAACAACTTTCTCTCCTAATTGCTCCGGACTCTTTAATTTTATCACTTTGTATAATGCATTCTTAACGACAGAATAAGATAATCCGGCAGAAATCTCACCGACAACAGCTCCCTCTTTTTGAGCCTGTTTAACCCGAGAATTCATAAACACTGTACAGCGAGAACCAAGATCGACAGGATGAGGAGCAAACAATGCGGTTTGAGCAAACTCCTCGATTTCCATATTTAAAGATTCGGCAAAGGTCTCTAAGAAAGAGCCGCATCCGGAAGAGCAGGCTTCATTAAGCAGTACATTATCAATAACTCCATTGCGTACCCTCATACACTTCATGTCCTGACCGCCGATATCCAAAATAAAATCGACGCCAGGACAGAAAAACTCAGCTGCTTTATAGTGAGCCACCGTTTCAATTTCACCAATATCTGCCTTCAGAGCTGCCTTCATCAAACCTTCACCATAACCGGTAACCGCAGAATTAACTATTTTTGCTCCTTTGGGCATTTTTTTATATAACTGCTTGAGAGCAATTACTGCAGTTTTTAGGGGATTGCCGTGATTTTTACTGTAATAAGCATGCAAAAGTACCCCTGCTTCATCGATCAGTGCTATTTTAGTTGTGGTAGAACCCGCATCAATTCCCAAAAAGCATTTCCCTTGATATTCTGCTAAACTGCGTTTGCTCACAGATTGCTTTTGATGCCTTGCCTTGAATTCGGCAAATTCGGCTTCATCTGCAAACAGAGGCTGAAGTCTTTCCGATTCTCTGAGAGCATCAGTTTCTAAATTAGTTATTCTTTCCATAATTTTTTGAAAAGGAACTGATGTAGTTTCAAAAGAAGCCAACGCTGCTCCTAAAGCAATGAACAACTGAGGATGATCCGGGTAAATAACTTGTTCATCGGTTAATCCTAGAGTCGTAATAAACCGTTTCTTTAATTCTGATAAAAACGAAAGCGGTCCACCTAAAAATGCTACATTCCCTTTAATTGATCTACCGCAAGCCAAACCGCTCACTGTTTGAATAACCACTGAATTTAAAACTGATGCCGCAATATCTTCTCTCTTTGCTCCTTCATTCAGCAGCGGTTGAATATCCGATTTAGCGAAAACTCCGCAGCGGGCAGCTATAGGATAGATGATTTCATACCCTTTAGCCAATTCGTTAAGCCCTTGTGCATCCGTCTTTAATAAAGAGGCCATCTGATCAATAAAAGCTCCAGTACCCCCGGCACATATTCCGTTCATTCTTTGATCGATACCATCTCGGAAGAAGGTTATTTTCGCATCTTCTCCACCTAATTCTATGACAACATCCGTCTGAGGATAATACTCTTGAATGGCTTTGCTTCCAGCAATAACCTCTTGAATAAACTCAACACCCAAATGCTTGGCAATTGCAATACCACCAGAACCTGTAATCATCGCCGTAACCATATAATCTGGGAATTCCTCGTAGGCCTGCTGAAGTATGGATATTACAGATTCTTTAATATCCGCATAATGACGTCGATATTTACTGAAAATCATTTTTTGATTCTTGTCAAGTACTACAACTTTAACCGTTGTAGAACCAATGTCAATTCCTAAATGAATTAATTTCTTCATGCCTAATTCCTCCGGTACATTCAAATCTTGAAATATACTTTATCACTAATTTATTATTAATACAAAGGCAATTTCCTTGTACTTGTATAGAAAGTGTTGAAAATTACTGTTAAATTACAGAGAATATCCGCAAGAATGAAAAGGATTTCCTATACGATAAAATGAATAACCATATTAAGACTCGATTAAATTAGAATGGAGGATCAAGATGCAAATAAATGAAAAAATTGGCCCAAACCCTAACAAGCCTCGTGTCGCGTTGATTAGTATTATATTTGTCATTGTTTATTGGATTATTTCAGCAGTTAGAAGTACAATCTTACTTGAAAGCAGCGGTTTTATCAGCAATTTGTTCGGTCTTGGCATATGGGATCTTGTTTTAAGAGGAATTGTCATTTTAGCTGTAGCTGCAGTTTCTATATATATACATAAGTCAATGAAACAAATAGAGTCAGAAAAAAATCGATATGCAACTGACTTAACTGATATGCAATATGTTATAGATGCCGCAGACTGCCCAATAATTGAACTTGACTCACAGTTTCGCATTAAGCATGTTAACAAAGCAGCAGCTATCTTAACCGGTTACAAGGCCGATGATTTGCTGATGCAGGATGCAGTATCTCAATTATTTTATCCGCATGACCATGAACGGGTGAAAGAAATGCTTGGAACTACAGTCAGGCAGAAAATGAAACAGGAGCCGCTTAAATTAAGAGCCAAACGTATCGGTGACTGTTATATAGACTTTCAAACATCTGCTGAACTATCTGAAGGAAAAATAAACAGAGTATTTCTTTTTATGCAGGATGTAACAGATTTAGCCGTACAACTTGAGGAAACTCGTTCTAAAATCGACATTATAATTGATTTACTCAGCAATCACTCTAACCCTATTGCCCTGCTGAATCCAGATAGAATACTTTTTTTAAACCATGCAATGTCCTCTCTCACAAATTTATCCATTGAAACTGCCACTGAAAACCTTGTATCCTTTCTTCAACCACTAACCGATAATACCAATAATATCAACGAAGCCATAAATAAAGCTTATAATGAGCAGATAGAAACTGAAATAGATTTAGTTTTAGATAAACACACTGAAAACGAAAAGCAGATTACATTTTACCTAAAACCTGTTCAATATGGTCAAGAAACCGAAGTGCTGCTCATATTCCGAGATGTGACCGCTTATAAAAGAATACTCGAAAAAAATGTCCAACTGGAAGCAGAACTTAACCGTGCCCGTGAAAAAGAAACGGAACTGAAAACACAATATGAACAGCAGAGTGAATATTTTCAGGCAGAAAATAGTCAATTGCGGGATAAATATATGGAAGAACAGAGAAAAAACAATGCTTTACAGGTTGAACTTGATAACACTAACCTGCGTTTGACCGAACTTCAAGAACAGCTTTTTGATATCGAGGAATTAAAACAATCAAAAGCAAAATTAGAAAGCAACCTGCACAATCTCACAAGTCAACTTAAAGAGATTCAGCTGCCCATCATCGAAGTTAACCCTGAAGGGATTATTACAAACATTAATCCTGCTGCCAAATCCATGCTGGATCTGGATGTAAATTCATCTCTTAAAGATCGTTTAAGCTCTAAAGAACAAGAAGCTAATTTTGCTTGGTTTTTAGAAAATCTAACCTACGAAGAAACACATGCTCAAACCCAACTGGAGTTTGTTAGAAGAAATGACAATCTTGTTATTAACTTTCATGGCATTAATCGAAACGAGGATAGAATACTCTTATATGGCTATGATGTTACAGAATTTCACAAAACTCAGCAAGAACTTGCATTAACCGTTGATAACAATCGCTTTGCCCTAGAAGACTTGCTGAATCAAGTCGAAATTGAACGCGATCGAATAAATGCTATTTTAAGTAATGTCAGCGATGGTATTATAATCTGTGACATGTACAATCGGATTACAAAAATGAATCCTGCAGCAGAAAACCTATTAGGTACTAGACTCAGTCAAGCACATGAAAGACCAATTCAATTTGTAGTCCGCAGCCCTCACATCGTCGAACACATCAAGCGAACCGTTCGAGAAAACTTACTAGATCATGAATTTGAATTGGAAACTGCTACCCCAGGCTCCGATGAGCAAACCAAACTGTTAATTAAAACCACAGTAATTCAAGATCGTTTCTTAAATGATCAGGGAGTTATCATCCAGCTAAAGAAAGCTGAATAAATATCAGTGCAGCATTAATTGCACAGATAGCAAAGTCCCGCTTTAAGTTTAAAGCGGGACTTATTTTACTACTTCTAATATGTTTCTTTAAACACTTCAAAGAAACCCTGCGGATGAACACAAGCCGGACACGGACTCGGAGCTGCAGTGCCTTCATGAATATATCCGCAGTTGGTACACTTCCATAATACCGGTTTATCTTTCACAAACACTTTTTTATTCTTAATGTTTTCAGCAAGCTTTAAAAATCTGGTTTCATGTCTTTGCTCTGCATCAGCAATATTTCTAAAGGCAGTTGCAATTTCCGGGAAACCTTCCTCATCGGCAACTCTGGCAAACTCAGGATATAAGTGCTCCCACTCCTCATTCTCTCCTGAAGCAGCTGCCAAAAGATTATCCAATGTATTTCCCTGCGCTACCGGATATGACGCATGTTCAATTTCAACAGCTGTCGGCAACTCTCTTTCAAAACCTGCCAGTAAAAACTTGAAAAACCTTTTAGCATGCTCTTTTTCATTATCTGCAGTTTCATTAAAGATGTTGCGTATCTGCTTGTAACCTTCTTTATCAGCGGCTGATGCATAGTAATTATAACGATTTCGAGCTTGACCTTCCCCTGCAAAAGCTTTTAATAGATTTTCAGCAGTTTTTGTTCCTTTCAAACTTTTCATAAATATTCCTCCTTTGACTCTCTAGTTTTATTCTTTTTTATAATGATATTTCCTGCAACTAAACAAATATATAACAAGTCTCTTACACCATAAATAAAGATTAAAGCCCATAGCAATTCGTATATATTAAGGATTAAACGGAGCTTATAGCATATAACATCCTGTAAATAGCGTCTGGTGATATTGAACTTCTATAAAATAAGTCGTATAGTGTATAGTGTACAGTGTTTATTGTAGCTGTTTGTTTATTTTTAAATACTGTGCGTTATACAGATATCTGTTTTGGGGGGATTGCCTTGCACAAAAATAAATTCGTGCTGCTTGTGTCATTATTTATATTTTGGTTGATTCTTTCATCCAGCTATGATTTCCAGCATATTATTGTCGGCTTAATACTTGCCATTGGATTAACGTGGATATGGCAGGATGCTGCCGATGAGCTGCCAAACAGCACTTTATCTATAAAGACTTGGTTAAAATTTTTATATTATTTACTACTCTTAGGTTGGGAAATATTACTGGCAAATATTGCTGTGATCAAAAGCTTAATATTTGACTATCCTGATATTGAACCGGAGTTTGTATATTTTAAATCAAATCTCAAAACCAAATGGGGTCGTGTGATCTTAGCGAATTCCATTACCATAACCCCCGGGACCGTAACAGTTGATGTAAACCCAGATAACGGCGATTTCTTAGTTCACGCACTAACAAAAGAAATGGCTGAACAAGTAAGAAACAGCAAATTGATCCAATATGTCAGAAATCTTGAAACTTGCAGGAGTGGTATAAATGAACCAACTTAATTATTTTATAATTGGAATTGCATTACTGGCAGTACTGGATCTCATCCGGGCAATTCTAGGCAGATATGCTGCCGACAGACTTGTTGCGACTAATGCAATCACTACAAAAGTCTGTGTAATCATTCTTGGATTAACCTTTATCCGAGGCAATTTTATGTACTTGGATATTGCCTTAGTTTTTGTCCTCTGCAGTTTTATTGGCAGCGTTAACGTACTGCGCTTGCTTTTACCTCCAAATCAAAAAGAATTACTATCTGACATTGTCGAAGTTCCGACTCACCTACAAAAAGCAAAAATACAAAAATTAGACAGTTTGGATACAAGTAATACAAGGAGTGATCAGTAGTTGACAACAGTATTTTTAATTCTAGCCTTTATTGTTTTTTTAATCGGATCAATCAGTTTGCTGAGACTTCCTGATGTATATACCAGGCTTCATGCAACTGCCTTAGGTGATACTTTAGGAATCGGCTTAGTTGCTTTAGCCTTAATGTTCTCAACTTCATCGGTAAGTATTCGCCTTAAATTATTATTAATTCTCGTCATTTTTTGGCTGATCAATCCTACCATCAGTCATTTAACCGCAAAAGTAGCCTTATTACACGGTACATGCCCATATAACAAAGAACTTATTCAAAGGAGGCAGCAGAATGATTCTCGGAACCGGTGATTTGATTATGATGATATTTTTCGCCATTTTAATTATCATTGCATTATGCGTCACTTTTGTCCAAGATTTGCTTTATGTTGTAATTATTTTCGGTGTTTATAGTCTAATTATGGCACTGCTGTGGCTACATTTAAATTCTCCTGATCTGGCCATAACAGAAGCCGCCGCAGGAATAGGAGTGACCACGCTTATGATCACTTTAATCAGGCGCACTGTTAGAAGGGAGAACTAAACATGAGAAATAAAAATATGACTCATCGGACTATACTTCGCCGAGTTTTTTCCGTTATTTTGTTAATATTAAGTTTGTACATTATAATTTTAGGCGTGATAGAACTACCTCCTTACGGAGCGCCTGACAACCCTGTCCACAACTATGTTGCCCAACGTTATATAGAGGATGCATTAGAGGACACTGGTGTTTTAAACATGGTAACCGCAATTATTGTAGATTATAGGGCCTATGATACTTTAATTGAAACCACCGTGTTGTTTACTGCCATTATGGCAGTTATGATCACGCTTAAGAAAGATCCATCTAAAAATTAACAGCTGCTGTAGGGAGGTTATATCGTGCTGGATTTTGTACTAAAATCTGTTGTTACCGTGCTCATACCCTTTATCCAGATGTTTGGATTATATGTTATTTTTCACGGAGCATTGTCTCCGGGAGGCAGTTTTGCTGGCGGTATGATTTTGGGACTGGGATTTATTGCGTTAAATGTCGTTTTTGGTTTAGAGAAAGGCCAAGAAAAATTCTCTGATGAAATGGCGGGATTTTTAGTAAGCCTAGGACCAATATGGTACGGCTCTATCGGCTTAGTCGGTATCTTGCGGGGAGCGAATTTTCTGGTGAATAAAGACAGTGGCTTACCTATGGGAGAACCGGGAACTTTAATATCGGGAGGAATGATTTCTCTCATTACACTGGGAATAGGAATTAAAGTAGCTAGTACTATCGTAACCTTATTTAATGCTTTAACAGAGGAGGAATAATTAGTGCAAACCATTATCGCAAAATTAATTACAAATTATCCTTATGTCGGCGCTTTTATTCTCTTCGGAATTGGTTGTTTTACAATAATTGTAAACTCAAATTTGCTGAAGAAATTGATTGGAATTAACATTATGGAAAGCAGTATTTTTCTGCTTTTTATTGCAGCCAGTAACATTCATGGCGGTACTGCACCGATTCTTGATCCAACTAATCCGGAAGCAGTATATATTAATCCAGTAACTACTGCCTTAATGCTTACTGGAATTGTTGTTAGTCTAAGTGTGACAGCATTAGCTTTAGCGCTAATTATTAAGCTGTATCGTCTATACGGATCAATGGACGCTCATGTCATATTTATGAAAAGAAATGAGGTACAAAACAGTGGCAGCCATAATCAGCAGTAATACTCCTATTCTTATTGTACTGGTTTTATTATTCAGTGCCTACCTACTCCCTATTTTCAGTAAAAAACGGTATAAAATCGTAAAGTGGTTGACTGTTGTTTCCGAATCTGTGCTTGTAATTGGCGGCATTTATTTGGCTTGGAAAGTATTGACTACCGGGCAGTTTAACTATATTCTCGGTGGCTGGGAACCCCCATGGGGGTTAGAATTGACTATTGATCCGCTTAGCGTCTTTTTTATCATTACCGTTGGGCTAATCAGTCTGCCCATAGCCATTTACTCTCTACCGAACATGGCCTGCCAAGTTCATGGCGAAAGAAGAGCAGGTTGGTTTTTTACACTATTTCTTCTGCATATTGCAGGATTATGCGGCATGGCTTTTAGCCGTGACTTGTTTAATCTATACGTATTTATTGAAGTAACAACTATCAGTGCGGTAGCATTAGTTGCCGCCGATAACAGTGCCGCATCCATTGAAGCTGCCTTTAAATATCTAATTATGGCTACACTAGGTTCCGGATTCATTCTTGCCGGAATTGGCATTATGTATATTATTACGGGAAATTTAAATATGATTTTTGTCCGCCGTGAGCTTGCCTTAGTTTGGACCGATTATCCTCATGCATTATGGATTGCATGCAGTTTTTTCTTAGTTGGTTTCGGTATAAAATCTGCTGTATTTCCCCTGCATTCATGGTTACCTGATGCACATTCAGCGGCAGTTACCCCTGCAAGTGCCCTTTTATCAGGTCTGGCAGTTAAAGGATTTATTATCGGATTGATTAAAGTCTTGTACATTGCTATCGGAGTAGATATTTTTACCGCTTTAGGTATTTCAACTCTATTGCGCATTTTGGGGATGATTTCGCTAATTGCCGGCAGTATTTTCGCCTTAAGCCAACACCAGTTAAAGCGCAGGTTAGCTTTTTCTACCATTGCACAGCTGGGATATGTCTTTCTCGGCCTAGGTATAGGCAATGAGGCTGCTATATCCGGTGCCCTATTTCATATAATCAGCCATGGCTTAATTAAGTCTGTATTGTTTTTAGCCGCCGGTTCGATTATTTCTCAATCCGGAGAAACCGAAATCAGTCAGCTTGCTGGAATAGGAAAGAAAATGCCATATACCATGGGAGCTTTTACTGCAGCTTCCTTAGCCATGATCGGAATACCTCTGTTCTCAGGCTTTGTAGGAAAATGGAACATGATTTTAGGCAGTTTAGAGTCAGCAAATTGGTTGGCAGCTATTGTAATTATTGTAGGAAGTTTGTTAGCAGCCGGTTACCTATTACCGATAGTGCGCACTGCTTATTTTGAAACCGGCAATACGGCTAACATTAAAGAAGTTTCGCGTTCACAGCTGATACCCGTACTTGTACTTGCCGCTTTTATTATCATATTCGGTTGTTTCCCATCTTATATACTTGAATTGACTAGGCAAGCAGCTACGATGCTTCTATTTAATTAAGCAGTACAGTTTGAGAACTTATGGAGGTAATTTTATATGTCAGGAAATATTCTGATTTTTACAATTCTAACCGGAATCAGCGGAGGAATAATAACAGCTTTAATACCAAAAAAAGCAGATAAACAGCGTAAAGTTGTTACACTGATCACAACATTACTAACAGCTGTGTTTGTTTGGTTACAGATTCCCAGTGCATTGCAGGGAAGTGCTCCGGTTATTTACGGTAGTATTGGCACTATGCACTGGAGGCTGCAGCCGGATCCGTTAGGTATAATCTTTGCAGTAATTGCATCTACCCTATGGGTTGTAACAGCAGTGTACTCTTTCGGCTATATGAAACATAGTGAGTATCAGCGAAATTTTTATACCTTTTATTTGTTTTCACTAGCAGTCACAATGGGAATTGCTTTATCTGCCAATTTGTTTTTACTTTATGTATTTTATGAATTACTTACATTTACTACCTACCCTTTAGTAATTCATTATCGCAATGAGGAATCACTAAAAGCTGGAAATCGCTATATCCTTTATAGTTTAGTAGGCGCTGGTTTTATATTGGCAGCACTGGTTACCACAGCCATCTGGACTGGAGGAAATTTGAATTTCTCTACCGTTCCGCTGCTGACTAACATCGGGAAAAAGCCGGGAATTGTTTTTGTATTAATCGCATTTATTATTGGTTTTGGTGTTAAAGCAGCAGTTATGCCCATTCATCGCTGGCTACCGGCGGCAATGGTTGCACCTACTCCAGTGAGTGCTCTGCTGCATGCAGTATCAGTGGTATATTCCGGTGTTTATGGAATTTTACGCGTAGTGTATTCTGTGTTTGGACATGAACTTATGGGACAATTAAATTTGAGTAATGGGCTTCTCTTAATTGCGTCTTTTACCATTCTTGTAGGAGTTTTTATTGCAACTAAACAGGATGTTTTAAAACGGCGATTAGCTTATCACACTATCAGTCAGCTTTCCTATATTCTGCTGGGTGCCTTTACTCTGCAGCCGTGGGGATTAACTGGAGCCATACTGCATATGATCAGCTACTCTATGCTGAAAGTCACTCTCTTTTTCTGTGCAGGAATAATTGCTGAACAGACCGGCGAAACCAAAGTAAGTAGAATGACTGGCGTCGGTTGGGCGCTACCCAAGACTATGACGGCCTTCGGCATCGCCAGTTTAGGAATGATTGGCATGCTGCCCCTCAATACCTTCTGGAGTAAATACTACTTAATGAAGGGCAGTACAGCTGGGGGAAAATGGCCTTTCGCTTTGGTATTGATCGGCAGTGGTATCATCAATGCTGTCTGTTTCATTCCTACTGTTGTGACTGCTTTTAGAGGAGAAAAAGTTCGGTCCAACGCCGAACAGGGTGGTAATGTTACTCTTATGCTTGCCCCAACCCTTGTGCTGGCTACTGCTGCACTGTTCATCGGCCTTTGGCCGGGAGTAGTCTGGCCTGGAGTTGAAGCTGTTGTTAACTGGTTTTTCTAAAGAAAGGAGGTCATATAAATTATGTTACTTGTAATACTTACAATTATTCCCCTTATTGGAGCGCTGATATTGTATTTTACCAAAGATAAATCAATCAACATACCTTTGATCATCAGTGCTGTTGTAATTATTTTGGCATGCCTTGGACTTGGAAGTGTTTTTAAAGGAGTGCCAATAACCTACAAAATTCCACTTTCCGGACCTTTTGTGCCGACTTTTCACGCTGATGCCCTGTCAGTAATTTTTGTAATGCTGGCCTCATTTCTTTGGTTCGTTGTTTCTATATATGCTCCTGAATATATGAAACATGAAGGTAGAGCCAAAACCTTTGAGCTCTGTACATTACTGACCTTATCGGCTGTTTTAGGAGTCTTTCTGGCCGGTGATTTGTTTACCATGCTGCTTTTCTTTGAACTGATGACTATCACATCATATTTTTGGGTTATTCATAAGTGGAATGAAGAAGCAATTAGAGCTGGATATTTTTACTTGTTTTTTAGTATCATTGGAGGTCTACTTATAGCTTTGGGAATTGTACTAATGGGCGAAGCTACGGATGTGCTGCCAGCCATTGGTGCAGGTTTTGTAACTCCTTTAAACTCCCCCATGTTTGCTTGGAGTATTGCCCTTTTTGTGGCGGGCTTTGGGATTAAAGCCGGTATGGTGCCCCTGCATCTATGGCTGCCACATGCGCACTCAGTATCACCTACTCCAGGCAGTGCCCTCTTGTCTGGACTGCTTATTAAGGTAGGAGCCTATGGTCTGATACGAGTAGGTGAACTCGCCGGTTGGGGAATGAAATTGAGCAGTGGAATTAAATTTGGACCCGGCCTTGCTGTCCTTGGGATTTGTACAATGCTAGTCGGTGTTGCGGCGGCATTACTGCAAAGTGATGCTAAGCGGCTTTTAGCATACCATAGTGTTAGTCAAATGGGTTATATTATTTTAGGAATAGGGATAACACTTTATTTCAATGGGGAAAGTGTATTAGGGCTAACCGGAGCCATTTATCACACAGTTAACCATGCTTTGTTTAAATCAGCCTTGTTTTTAGGAATTGGCATCATCATATTAAGAACCGGAGAACAGAATCTTTATAAAATGGGCGGCTTATGGCGTAAATTTCCTTTAACAGCACTGTTAGTCTTAATTGCTGTATTGGGTATAACAGGTGCCCCGGGCTTAAACGGATATGCCAGTAAAACAGTGCTGCATCATGCAGTAAGTGAAGCTGCACATACTAATTCTTCACTGATGATATGGATAGAACGTCTTTTTCTAGTCGTCGGCGTTGGAACAACAGCATCATTTGCAAAATTGTTTTATTTAGCCTTTTTGGGCAAACCTAACTCAAAATTAAAAATCAATAAAGGTAATAACCGATTACTAATGACACCAATGATAGTTCTAAGCTTAGTAATGCTGATAATCGGCTTTATGCCGCAGCTGTTTATCGACAAATTGGCTGTTCCCGCCCTTAAATCTTTAGGGTTTAGTACAAATTTATTCGGTCAGATTACAGATATTGATTTTTGGACAGCTGCTGATCTGCAGGGAATGTTTATTACATTAATCCTTGGAATTGCATTTTGCGGACTCGGATTGAAGACCGGTTTATTCCATTGGAAACCGCCTATCTGGCTCAGTATTGAAGCTTTGGCAAAAACTGTTTTAGTAGGCTTCAATCAAGCTGTATCTTTTTGTGGGCATGCTGTTCAAATTACAGGCAGATGGTTTAAACAGAGCTTATATCGATTTTATTCTTCTCTAATGATGTTAAGCACTAGTTTAGACTATAACACAAATAACAACAAAACCACATCTGTCAGCTTTTCCAATCTAAACTTCAGTACTGGAATTATCATAACCATTCTCTTCCTAGTGTTTATCTTTTATCTATTTTAATTTTGCAGTTTATACCACCATAAAGCAGGTGAGTTTTGCATGAAATAAAGCAAAACTCACCTGCTTTCTTTTAATCCTATACATTAATACATTTTAGCAAATATTTTTATGGTTTTTATTGACATTAGCATGGATACTGTTTTATACTAAAAGAGATTAGTTCGTGTCCGAACTTTTTTCTGTGGAGGTGAATAAATGACGAACATCTCTCCGCAAAATGATTATCCTCGAATAATTACTGATCTTCTGCATAATGTAAAGAGAAGTTTTGAAAAATTGGTTAAATGGTATTTTAATGATTATAAACTTACTTTAACTCAGCTATCTTTAGTACTGCTGCTAAAAGAGAACGGTTCGTTGAATGTCTCAAGTATTAGTAAACAGATGGGACTTTCAAAAAGCACTGTATCCGGCATTATTAACCGTTTGGAAAAAATGAATATTGTCACCCGTACTCGCAGCGAAGAAGATCGAAGGGTAATCCGAATTAGCTTAACGGATGAAGTAAAAAACGTCTGCCCTAGTATAGAGAACAAACTTAAAGAATTTATATATCATATGTTTGACGGAGTCTCCGATGATGACTTATCGGATATAGTTAAAGGATTGTGTTTGCTGGATCAAATCATAGCTGAAAATTCTGTGTCTAATTAAAGCATAGCAAAGAATTTAGTGAATGGAGTGGATTAACTTGCTATCTCATTTTAGTGTGAATAAACCGTATACGGTAATTGTTATTTTAGTAATAGTAGCGATTTTAGGAGTTATTTCTGTCGTCAATATAACGACCGATTTGTTACCCAATATTAATCTGCCTTACGCCGTTGTATTAACAATATACCCTGGTGCAAGCCCAGAAGCCATCGAGCTTCAAATTTCACGTTTGGTTGAGCAATCAATGCTTACACTAAGCGACATTAAAAATGTTCTTTCAATATCAGCCGAAAATCTGTCTCTAGTAATTTTAGAGTTTAATGAGTTAGCAAATATGGATTCGGCAATTATCGAAATGCGCGAAAAACTTGATATGATCGTTTCATTTATGCCGAATGAAATAACCAACCCGATGATTATGCGCATTAATCCGGACATGTTACCTGTATCGGTGCTATCAGCAGCAGTTGAAGGCCAATCAATAGCCGAAGCAAGTCACTTTATGGAAAATGTAATTATTCCTGAATATGAAAGTATTGCTGGAGTTGGATCAGTGGCAGCTACCGGCTTGGTGGACAGAGAAATTCATGTAACTTTAAATCAAGAAAAAATTGATGCAGAAAAGACAAGGATTCAAGACGTTTTTAGTTCCGCTATGCTCTTACCCAGTATTTTTATGCGCGGTATGGACATTACAAGTATGCTGGATGACTTAGGCATTAATGTGGACCAAATACAAGACCTGGAAGTAACCAAAGAAATGATCGGCGGAATCATCCAAGGCCAAAACTATGGTATGCCAGCGGGTTATATTTATCAAGACGGAGCACCGTGTTTAGTACGAGTTGGAGACCCGATTAAGAGCTTCGAAGAACTGAAAAGTCTTCCCATTATTAGTCTGCCATTTCCCAATTTTACTCCCATTACACTGGAAAGTATCACAGACATAGAACTAAAAGACAATTCGGAAAAAACATATGCCAGAATCAACGGCAATGAAGCAGTCGCTCTAATACTGCAAAAACAGACTGATTATTCAACTACGGATGTAGCAAAAAGCATTCGCAATCGCAGCAAAGATTTAATGGACCAATACGAAAATCTGAAAATAACATCCTTAATGGATCAAGGAGTTTATATTGACACAGTACTAAATTCGTTAGTAAGAAATATTATTTACGGAGGCATTTTAGCACTTGTAATTCTGTTTATTTTCCTTAAAGATATTAAGCCTACCATAGTTGTAGCATGTGCAATCCCGATCAGTATTGTTACCACTTTTGTATTAATGTACTTCAGTAATGTAACGTTGAATATAATTTCAATGGGTGGATTAGCCCTCGGTATTGGAATGCTTGTAGATAATTCCATTGTGGTTATTGAAAACATTTATCGGATGCACAGCAGCGGCAAATCGGCACGGGAAGCGGCTATAGAAGGTGCTAAACAAGTAGCTGGTGCTATTGCGGCCTCTACCCTCACCACTATTGCCGTGTTTTTTCCAATTGTATTTACCCAAGGATTAACCCGGCAGGTATTTTCCGATATGGGTTTGACCATTGCCTATTCACTAGGAGCAAGTTTGCTGGTAGCATTGACTTTAGTTCCTATGATCGCATCTAGACTTTTAGATAAAAAACCAAAAGAAGAATCAAAAGTATTAGGCAGAATTAAAACCGGCTATTCGCGTCTTTTAGAACTGGCACTGAACAAAAAATGGATTGTACTTATTATAGTTTCAGCATTGCTTGTAGTCAGTATTATCGGAGCATTGTCTATGGGTACAGAATTTATTCCTACTCCCGATACAAATGAATTGTCAGTGCAGGTAACTCTCCCCGCTGGTATTTCATTTACCGATGCCACTGAAACTGCAGATTTAATTACAGAAGTTATTGGAGAAATTGATGATGTTGAGACCATAGGTGTGTTTTTAGGTGACTATATATTAAGTATGGGTATGGGTGTAGGCACAGAAAACGTTGATCATGAATCAGTTTCATTTTATCTCTTGCTTAATGAAGATCGTAAACACACAAGTTCACAAATAGCGCAGCAGATTAGAAATAGAATTGAAAAAGAAAATTTAGATGCTGAGATTATTGTCAACGAATCAAACGTCGATCTAAGCGCAATCAGTGGCGGAGCTATAGTACTAAAAATTAAAGGCCGAGAATTTGATGTTATTCAAACCATTGCTCAAGATACAGCTGAAATAATCGCCGGTGTCGAAGGAACAGTTGAAGTTTCCGACGGATTGGAAGAAACAGCACCTGAATTAAGAATTGTAGTTGACAAATCAAAAAGCATTGCTCAAGGTTTGACCGTAGGCCAAGTATTGATGACTTTAGGTGAAGAGTTAAACTCAAATAAGGCCATTACAACCCTTACAGAAGGAGACGATGAATATCAGGTGTTTGTCAAAGACCAAAA
>JAAZMN010000131.1 GCA_012798795.1 Bacillota bacterium
GCAGAATTAACTCGATATATCGAAAGAATTGAACCCGACTATCAGGAATTTCTGCCGGAAATGAATTGGCAGGGTATTTTCAGACCAGGTAGGCTCAAGTTCAGCTTCAGTGATTTACTCAAGAAGTTGTTACAATCATTGTTTAAAGAAGTACTGCTTAGTTCACACTTGATGCGTCAATTACTGGTAATCGCACTTCTTTCGGCATTTTTTAATCGGCTGCAGTTATCATTGGAAAGTACAAGCATGATAAATGTAGCTTTTGCCGTCTGTTTCTTAATCGTTATTTTTGTCGGGCTGCAAAGTTTTCATGCAGTTTGTACTATAGCTAGAAACAGCATTGACGAAATGGTTTCTTTTATGTATGCTTTACTACCTGTATTGTCAACACTGCTTGCTGCAGTGGGAGGGGTTACCTCAGCAGCCATTTTTCATCCTGTTTTAATTATGGTTGTCAGTGGTGTGGCGTTTTTGATATCAACAGTATTGTTTCCAATGCTGAATGTCAGTGCAATAATCGGATTGCTGAGCAATTTTGCTCAGGATTTTCCTTTATCCCGCCTTGACGGCCTAATTAAGCATCTATGTACTATGCTTTTATCGTTAGTATTTACAGTATTTATCGGTGTTGTAACGGTAAGAGGTGCACTAGCGCCTATTGCAGATGGAGTCGGGTTACGAGCGGCAAAGTTTCTTACCGGCACTATTGTTCCTGTTATTGGGTCAATGTTTGCAAATGCTGTGGAAGTAGTGATTGGTGGTTCATTATTAATCAAGAATACCATCGGAGTTTTTGGCCTGCTCATTATTTTCTTTTTTGCAGCATTACCTATTTTAAAAATTTGGGCAGTTGTATTGATCTATAAGGTCGTAGGTGCATTAATCGAACCGATTTGCGATAAACGCATCAGTGAAGCAATTTCAGGATTAGCAGGTTCGTTAACACTGATCATGGTGTCATTAGCTACAGTTGCACTTATGTTTTTCTTAGCCATTACAATACTGGTAGGTTTCGGCAACCTTACAGCTGCAATGAGGTGAGAAAGTGATAGGATGGAGAAGTTGGCTTCGTATGCTGATTGGTTTAGTTTTAGTGATAGGTCTTTTTGATATGCTCTTACCTGAGACTGATCTAAAAAAACTTGTAAAACTTGTAATGGGTTTGGTAATAATGCTTGCTGTATTACAGCCGATTACAGCTCTTTTAAATGTAGGCTGGGATGGGTCCATTTCTATTGAAGCCACATTGTATGATGACGAAATTGATTGGGGTAAAGCCGGAGAAATGATTTATGATGCCGGCTCAAAACCAGTATTACAGTTCGTGACTAACCAGGCTGATCATCAAATGGAGGCACTGCTGATAGCCAATACAATGGTTGCAGATGCTAAAATTACAACACACATATCTGAAGATGGCACTATTACAAAGGTAAATGCAGCTATAACACTTTGTTCAAGCAGAGAACACTTCCCTCAAGAAGAAATTGATGGACTTGAAGAACTGACTAGAAATATGATCGCTAGATATTTGCAGGTTTCACAAGCCATAATTTTGGTTGAATTTGCATAGAGTTAGGAGGAAGGTGCATGTTCAAAAAACTATCGACATCCCAGCGAAAGATGCTTAATTGGTTGGGTTTTGTAATTGTTGTTGGTATCGGATTTATGCTGATTCAACCTGCAAGACAGAATAAAATTGATACAAATCTACCTTTAACCCAAACCACCCAGCTGTATGACAGGCAAATAAACGGGGCATATGATTATGAAGAAAGAACTCAATGCTGTTTAACTGAGATATTAACACAAATCAAAGGAGTAGGTGAAGTAAAAGTATTTGTTACACTTGATCGTGGTTCCAGTGTAGTTTTAGCACAATCTGTTACAGAAGAAACAAAGAACAGCGGTGAATCGCGGATTTCAAAAGATCCGGTTATTTTACGGTCAGATGGGAATAAAGAAGCACCACTGATCATTGAAGAATACCAACCAGTAATACGGGGAGTTCTGGTGGTGGCTGCTGGAGCTGAGAATCCTGATATTCGCTATCAAATATTCAAAGCCGTTCAAGCAGCATTACATCTTCCTATGTATAGAATTGAAGTATTACCAAAAGGAAATTAGAAGAGGTGAGTATAAATGTATTATGTGATTCACGGGCGTAGGACAGTGCTTTTGTTGGTTTTATTATTAGTAATCGGGGTAACTTTTTGGTTCGGTTTTTGCTCAAATTCTGGAAATCCATCTGATGATTTAGAATTCGATACTGTTTATGGTGATGCAGATAACCTTGAGTTTGCGTCAGAACCGGTGGTGGAAGTATTGGCAGGTGGTGTCCAACGAACAGTCAGCGAGCTTGACCAAAATGTTATTGTATCAGTTGCATCTGTACCTACTAAGTTTGCTGAATACCGTATTGAAAGAGAAAAAGTAAGAAGCCGTCGCTTAGAGCTGTTAGAAAATACTATTAATGATGCATCATTATCCGAGCAGTACCGCCAAGAGCTGCAGGGAGAATTATTAAATCTCTTGGATAATGTGGCGAAAGAGACTGAAATTGAGAATCTATTAAAAGCCAATGGATACTTAGATGCGGTTATCTTGATGGAAAATGAGTCCGCTACAGTAGTAGTTCCAGTTTCGTTGACAAGGGAGGAGGCAATGGTTATCGGAGACCTAGTACATCGGATTACCGGAATTCGCTTGGAACGAATAACAATAGTAGATGAATTGACTAGAAGCTGAGGAAAGCCAAGGGTAATCCTTGGTTTTCTTAACTGTTGGGCATGAAAAATGATTAATGTGGAAAAGTATACCATTGAACAGGAGTATATTAGCTGTATGTCGAAAATAGACTCAGTTCCAGAAACATATGGGAGGGTTCATATGAATATAAATGAGATAAAAGAGTTAATTAAATTATTTAATGAATACGACATAGCCGAACTCGAATTAGAAATGGAAGATATCAAGCTTAGACTTGTTAAAGATGACTTAGCCCAATCTAATCATATTTCTGTCGACTGTAATCAGCAGCTCAACACAGTAAAAGCGACAAAAGATGATAATGTTTTTGAGATGTGCTCACCTATGGTTGGAACTCTTTATCGTGCTCCGTCTCCTACAAGCGAACCCTTTGTCCATCAGGGATGTAGGATAAATGAAGGGCAGGTATTATGCATAATTGAAGCTATGAAGCTGATGAATGAAATTGAGTCGGAGGTTGAAGGTAAACTACTAAAAGTTTTAGTAGAAAACGGACAACCTGTAGAATACGGGCAGCCCCTATTTCTCATAGAGTTAGCTGATTAGAGGGTGATTATACTGTGTTTGAAAAAGTATTAATTGCAAATCGCGGCGAAATTGCCCTAAGGGTAATTCGTGCGTGTCGCGAATTAGGAATAAAAACAGCAGCAATTTACTCAGAAGCCGATCAGGAATCACTGCACGTTAAATTTGCCGACCAAGCTATTTGTGTAGGGCCGGCACAATCCAGCAGTAGTTATCTGCATATCCCTAATATTATATCTGCAGCTGTACTAAGCGGAGCAGATGCAGTTCATCCCGGATATGGATATTTAAGCGAAAATTCCGACTTTGCAGAAATATGTGCAGCACATGGGTTAGTATTTATTGGGCCCACTGCGGCACAGATTGAAAGAATGGCGGATAAGGCTCAAGCTAAAGCTGAAATGAAAGCAGCTGGTGTTCCGGTTTTACCAGGCAGTGAGCGCTCAATAAATAATGAAGTGGAATTATTGAAGATCTGTAAAAAGATCGGTTATCCGGTTATGATTAAAGCTTCGGCAGGCGGTGGAGGCAGAGGAATGCGGTTGGCTGCCAACGAAAACGAGCTTATTAAGGCTTATCGATTAGCACGTTCTGAAGCTGGGGCGGTTTTTGGTAACGATAAGGTGTATATTGAAAAATACATTAAAAACCCTCGCCATATTGAGATTCAACTATTAGGTGACAGCCATGGCAACATTGTTCATTTTGGCGAGCGGGAATGTTCACTGCAGCGCAGACATCAAAAAGTCATAGAAGAATCCCCATCGCCTGTTGTCAGCAGCAGGCTGCGGAAAAAAATGGGTTTAGCTGCTGTGCGGGGAGCTAAAGCCGTAAATTACCTTAATGCAGGTACAGTAGAGTTTCTCTTAGATGAAAATGATGAGTTTTATTTCATGGAAATGAATACTAGAATTCAAGTTGAACATACAGTTACCGAAATGGTCTACGGAGTTGATCTAGTCAAAGCTCAAATACAAATAGCTGCTGGAGCTGAAATAGCATATGAACAAAGTGAGATTGTACCGACAGCTCATGCTCTAGAATGCCGCTTATTTGCTGAGGATCCGCTGCAAAGTTTTCTGCCTTCGCCAGGTATTATTACTAAGCTGCATATTCCCGGCGGCCATGGTGTGCGTTGGGATAGCCATATATATCAGGGATATGAAATTAGTCCTTATTATGATTCTATGTTTGGCAAACTGATAACATGGGGAGAAGATCGGGATGAGGCAATAGAACGCATGTTAAGTGCATTATCGGAGATCCAGATTGAGGGTATCCAACATAATGTAGAGTTTCATAAATGGCTATTGCAGCATGAAAAATTTCGTCAGGGAGATTATTCCGCTGATTTTCTTGAGCGGGTGATGACTGAGTTTTAAATTGTAATAAGTTAGAGTGTTTGTTATAATACTACTATAAGGAGGTATGTGTACTATGGCAGAAGAAGAGAGAATTAGTTTAGGAGAACTTAGGATCGCTAATGAAGTAGTAGGTATAATAGCAGGATTAGCAGCTACTGAAGTTGAAGGAGTTGCCGGGATGAGCGGCGGAATTGCCGGCGGTATTGCAGAGATGTTAGGCAGAAAAAATCTGGCTAAGGGTGTAAAAGTTGAAGTAGGCGAAGAGCAGGCTGCTCTCGATTTATATGTAATAGTCAATTATGGAGTGGCTATACAAGAGGTCGCCAAGAATATACAGCGTAATGTGAAGCAAGCCATAGAAGGAATGACTGGTTTAGATGTGGTTGAAGTAAACATTCATGTTTTAGGAGTGCATTTCCCACAACAACAGGTTGAAGAACCGCAGGAAACGCCCCCTGTTCGGGTTAAGTAGATGGCTTTAGTTGATAGAATAATCATTGCTGTTGTTGCTGTCGTGTTAACTATTATTGGAGTATTTGCTGCTCTAACCACATGGGGCAGTAGTGTTTTGATAGATTGGCTGGTTTCACTGAAGTATGCAAAGCTTGATGGAATTCTGCTGATAATTATCTTACTGTTATTGGCAGCTTATTTGATTATGATGATCTTCAGCAGCTTTAAGTCTGAACGCCGTTCTATAGTTCGCAGTACGGAGTTGGGTGACATTCGTATCAATGCTCAGACCATTATAGGTTTAGTAGATAAAGCAGTAAAAGAGATTGAAGGAATAAAGGATGTAGATGTTCGTTTGCATGAAGTAGAGCCTTTGAAAGTTGAAATTGGATTACAGTTGCTTCCGGACTATCATATTCCTCATTTAACAGAATCGATTCAACTTGAGATTAAGAATTATCTGCAGAATACAGTGGGCGTAGAAACTGACGTGATTAATATATTGGTTAAAGGAGTTTTACCTGAACAGCGAATTCGAGTTCAGTAAGCTTGATGTTTAGGGGTGAGGGGTATTTGAGTAGACGACTTGCTCGGCAAACAGCGTTAGAAATATTGTATCAAATAGATATTACCAAAAGTACTTTGGAATATGCAATTGAGAACACACCGGCCGAAACGCCTTTAGACTGCTCGGATCGGGAATTTGCTCACTCTTTAGTAACCGGAGTTATCGCTAGATTACCAGAGATTGACGGTATAATTGCTCAATTTGCGAAAGATTGGAAAGTCGAGCGGATGGCTTATATCGATCGTAATATTTTACGGTTAGCAACTTATGAATTAAAATACTTGGACGATGTGCCTATTAAAGTTAGTGTCAACGAAGCGGTTGAGTTAGCAAAAAAATTTAGTGATCAAAAAGCCGCAAAATTCATCAATGGAATATTAGGTACTGTGGTTGATTATGTTAGTGAGGGCGAAAATGAGTAATGAGTATTTTTTGGGGGTTGATACTAGTAACTATACTACTTCGCTGGCTGTAGTGGACAAACAAGCGAAACTAACGGCGGAGAGTCGCAAGCTGCTGCCGGTAGAAAAGGGTAAAAGAGGGTTTCGTCAATCAGAAGCATTGTTTTGGCATGTGCAGAACCTACCTAATGCGGTTCAGGAGATTACCCAATTGCTCCCTGGTTTTCATCATCAGCTGAGAGCAGTTGCGGTATCAGTTAAACCGCGTCCTAGGGCGGATTCATACATGCCGGTTTTTTTGCCGGGCAAAGCATTAGCCCAGTCATTGGCAGCTCTGCTAGAAGTTCCATATTATGATCTGTCCCATCAAGAAAATCACATTTGGGCGGGATTGGTCGATGCTGGCGGGCCAAAATCAAATCGGTTTATTGCCCTGCATTTGTCAGGTGGAACTAGTGAGATTTTAGACGTATATCTAAATAGAAAAGATTTTCATTTTAAGGTTGTTACTTTGGGTGGAACTACCGATTTACATGCAGGACAATTCATTGATCGAGTGGGAGTTGCAATTGGTTTACCCTTTCCTGCCGGAACCCATTTAGAAAAACTTGCATTAGAAAGCAGAGCCGATCTGATTATTCCGTCTTTTCATCGAAATGGGGAGATTAGTTTTGCCGGTCCTGAGTCAGCGGCTATGCGTATGCTGGAAATTGAGAGTCATGCTGATATTGCTCGTGCAGTTCTGTTGAACATTAGTCGTACAGTAACAAAATTAATTAATTGGGCTGCAGAGAAAACCGGTGTAAAACAAGTATTGCTAGTCGGTGGAGTCTGTGCAAACTTAATTATCAGACAAGAATTACAGCTGCGTTTACCAAATTTGGATTTATATTTTGCTGCACCCGGCCGCAGTGTAGATAATGCATTTGGCGCAGCTTTATTTTGCGGATTATGCTATCGAGGGGAAAGCTTTTTTGGTAATTTTTTTGAGTAGCCATGCATAAAGTGTAGCAAAAAGGAGGAGAAGTAATGTGGGTTAAATTAGTTATCGGTGCGATAGCCGGTTTAATCATTGGGCATTGGGTTGCTCCTGGCTACGCGGTGTGGGCAATAATAGGAATTATTTTAGGTGGTCTAGTAGAGTTAGTAGTGAGAATGCAAACTAAAAAATAAAGTGGAGGAAAATAATGTGATTCAGCCGGGTGAAACCGGCTTTTTTGGTTATGGTTACTCAGGCAGGGATCGACTGTTGTGGAAGCGAAAATAATCAAAGGAGGGGAAAATAATAATGCACCAAATGCATATCATCACTGTCAGCCAATTAACCAGACAGATAAAAACTGTATTGGAACAGCCTCTGTTTCAACAACTGAAAGTTGAAGGAGAGATTTCAAATTTTAAACATCACAGTTCAGGACATATGTATTTTACCTTAAAAGATGAGCACAGCCGTATTAGAGCGGTAATGTTCCGTGGAAGAAATATTAGATTGGGGTTTGAACCAAAGAATGGAGATACAGTAGTAGCCATAGGTTCTCTTGGCGTTTACGAGCCTAATGGTGAGTATCAAATCTATGTCGAACAGATGCTTCCACAAGGAGTGGGCTTACTTCATATTAGATTTGAAGAATTGAAACAAAAATTGGAGCAGGAAGGATTATTTGATCCAGAAAGGAAGCGGCCGCTGCCGTTTTTGCCGCGCAAGGTTGCAGTTATTACTTCTCCTACTAGTGCAGCAGTGCGCGATGTAATAAGTGTTATTAAAAGAAGATTTCCCGCAATGGAGCTCTTAATTGTACCGGCAGTCGTCCAAGGAGAAGATGGACCGCAAAGTGTAACAGCTGCATTTGAACAAGTGAATTCTCAAAATGATGTGGATTTGGTAATTGTAACACGGGGCGGAGGTTCTATTGAAGAACTATGGACATTTAATGATGAAACTGTAGCTAGAGCTATCTATAATTGTTCTGTTCCGGTGATCAGCGGTATCGGTCATGAAACCGATTTTACAATTGCAGATTTTGCAGCCGATCATCGTGCAGCAACTCCGTCGGCAGCAGCTGAATTAGCTGTTCCAGATTACTATCATTTATCTTTATCTGTTAATAGGCTGAGCAGCAGATTATTATCTACTGTCAATAAATTAATTAATGAAAAACGGACAATTTTAGGTTATTTAACGAAGCGCAGTGTTTTGCTGCGTCCTAAAGTAAGAATAAATCAGGAGAGACAGCGAGTTGATGAATCGCTGTCAAGAATTTGTTTAGTAGTCAATCATCAGTTAAATTTATTAAATCAGCGTTTATTAACTGCCACCGGAAAACTAGATAGCCTCAGTCCTCTGTCTACCTTATCAAGGGGTTATGCAGTTTGTCAAAAGCCAGACAAAACCGTTGTGACCGATCCTAATCAAGTTAAAATCGGTGAAGATGTTGTTGTGCGGGTGAAATCCGGCCGATTATGGTGTCAAGTAAAGAAAGGAGAACAGATCAAATATGAGCGACGATCTTAAATTAAGTTTTGAAGAGGCTTTGACAAATTTAGAAGGGATCATTAAACAGCTGGAAGATGGGGAGATTACCTTAGAACAATCATTAAAGCTATTTGAACAAGGGGTAAAACTAGCGCGGATATGTACAGCAAAACTCGATGATTATGAAGATAAAATTGAGATTCTGTTGGAAAAGGACGGAGAGTTTTTACGCGAACCTTTTAGCTGTGAAGGAGAATGAAATTACTATGAATCTAGAAAAGTATCTTAAAGAGAAGGCTGAGATTATCGAAAGAGCATTGGTAGATAGATTACCCAGTGAAAATACAGTTCCTCATGTGATTCATCAGGCCATGCGTTATTCCTGTTTGGGCGGGGGTAAACGCCTGCGTGCTATTTTAGCTTTAGAAGCCTGCAGCGCAGTGGGGGGGAATCCTGAAACTGTCCTGGATTTTGCTTGTGCAATCGAAATGATTCATGCATACTCGCTAATTCATGATGATCTTCCAGCCATGGATGATGACGATTACCGCCGCGGTAAATTAACGAATCATAAAGTTTATGGAGAAGGGATTGCCGTATTAGCCGGCGATGCTTTATTAACTCATGCTTTTGAAATTTTAACTTACATGAGCAAGTATTTAGACGCTGAAATGGTAGTACAGATAATTAAAGAAGTAAGTGAAGCTTGTGGGTCTCAGGGTTTAATAGGGGGACAAGTAGTCGATCTAAAATCCGAAGGCGAAAATATTGATCTTAATACATTAGAATATATCTATCAAAATAAAACCGGGAAATTGATTTTGGTAGCTTTACGGGGAGGTGCTATCATCGGCGGAGCAACTGCTCAGCAATTAGCAGCCGTTACTTTATATGGCGAGAACTTTGGATTAGCGTTTCAGATAACTGATGATATCCTCGATGTTGTCGGTGATACAAGTAAGTTAGGTAAAGAAGTCGGAGCTGATTTACGACGCCAAAAATCAACATACCCTAGTTTATTTGGTTTGACCAAAGCCAGAGAAATTGCTAAAAACTGTATCAGCCAATGTGAAAAAGCTTTAGTCGTTCTACCCAAACGGAATGATTATTTGCATGCATTAGCTAGGTTTGTGTTGGAACGGGAGTATTAGATTTATTGCTGATTATTTATTGATATGATATAATAAGTATTGCTTAAGGATGAATGACGCAGTATTCTAGTCATTGATTTCAGTTCAAAGACGGGCCTAAAAATCCGTTGAGGGCATAACGATGAAGTCCCTGGTGGTGGCCTTCTACGCCCAGTCGAGGGTTGCTAGTGGGGGTTAAGATGGTAGGGCGATCTACAATGGCATGTAGGCGTTGACCCTTTCATCATGGAGACCTAAGTTTGTGGATGTGCGGGAGACTGTACATTTATGGCTTAGGAGAGAACCTGCACTCGGTACGTAAACATAGTATTATTTGCACTAATGTGCGGGGTGCAGAGTAGCCTGCCTTGAGCGGTGTAGGAGGGATAGCTATTTTTCCATTAGGCTGCCAAAGGCCAAGGCACCTATTGCTTGAAACTTACACTGCAAAAGAGGCTAGAATTGAATAATCAATGTTGAGGAAAACTCCTAGACTGTTTCCTTTGCGAAAGTGGGCTGAGGATTACGGTGTGGACTAAGTGGTAATCTAGCCTTGCTGATGGTGACACAGCGAAAAGATCGGAAAAGGGAAACCGCCGACTACGGTGACGAGTTGGATGATCTTTGGGAAAACCTGCTAGACCTAAGTCACAATCTTTACTCACTCCGCTGTCATTCATCTACATATTTATAGGGAAAGGGTCTTATGAAAAACATTAGGCACAGTCTATTTATAGGTTTAATTACATTTTTTATTTCGGTAATCATTAACCTTAGTAGTTCTGCAATTTTGGCCGTATCTCCCGTTACTGTCAGTTTTATACTGCTGTTTTTTATTGTGTTATTAGGGATAGTTTTTGACATTATCGGAACTGCAGCAGCAGCAGGTACTGAAGCACCCTTCCATGCTATGGCTTCGGATCGGATTGCCGGAGCCAAACAGAGTATCTGGTTAGTGCGTAATGCGGATAAGGTAGCTACATTTTCTAACGATGTTGTTGGAGATATTGCCGGTACAATCAGCGGTGCCATCGGTGCATCCATCATTTTTCATTTCACCCTTGGAGGTCCAAGAATTAACGCAGATGTAATTAATACATTTTTAATTGGATTTATTGCGGCAGTAACAGTAGCGGGAAAAGCAATAGGGAAAAGTGCTGCAATTTCTCGTTCTACAGAGATACTGTATTTAGCTGGTAGAGTTCTTTATAATATAGAGAAATTAGGAATAGATATCACGGGAAATACAAAGGATAAACGGAAATTTAATAATGAAAAGAAAAGAAATTAAAAAAGAAACCATGATTCTAGAAAGGAGATTATAGCTGTTGCTTGAAAACATTCAATCTCCTCAGGAATTACATAAACTTAATTTGTTTGAGCTAACAGAGTTAGCTGAAGAAATACGCCAAAAAATCATTTCTACAGTTGTTACTACGGGAGGGCATTTAGGAGCTAATTTAGGAGTTGTTGAGCTTACGTTAGCACTGCATTCTGTATTAAACAGTCCGGAAGACAAGATAATTTGGGATGTTGGGCATCAGTGTTATCCGCATAAATTAATCACAGGACGCTACAATGATTTTGATTCTTTAAGGCAGAAGGGCGGTATATCAGGATTTCCCAATCCGGATGAGAGTCCTTACGATTGTTTTGGTGTAGGCCACAGTTCTACATCAATTTCTGCAGCTGCAGGTATGGCTATAGCACGCGATATACAAAACAAGGATTTTGTAGTGGCAGCTGTTATCGGAGATGGAGCGCTGACCGGTGGTTTAGCTTTTGAAGCCCTTAACCATGCGGGCCAATTAGATACCGATTTGGTTGTCGTGTTAAACGATAATGCTATGTCAATTGCTAATAATGTAGGAGCATTAAATAACTACTTAAATAAGCTGCGTCTAGATCCTAAGTTATGGCGGGCTAGAACCGAACTTGAGAGTTTCATTAAGCGTATTCCGGCTGTCGGTGAAGTGATGAGTAAATTTGGATTAACACTTAAAGATACAATTAAGAGTTTACTTCCCGGTCAGCTTTTTGAAGAACTGGGTTTTAGTTATTTCGGCCCGTTTGATGGCCATAACATTAGGCAGCTGCAGAGAGCAATTAAAGATGGTATAGCCCGCGGAGGTCCAGTTATTATTCATGCAGTAACTCAAAAAGGCAGGGGCTACGCTCCTGCTGAAGAGGAACCCAGCAAATATCACGGGCTTCGCCCAAGTAATCAAAGTACTTCTAGACAGTGTACTAGTGTATCCACCAGTTTCAGTTCGGTTTTTGGCGATAGTTTAGTTGAACTTGCCGACCAAGAACGAAGAATAGTTGCAGTAACAGCTGCGATGAAAGATGGTACAGGACTAACTAAATTTGCCGACAAATATCCCGAACGATTTTTTGATGTAGGTATTGCCGAGCAGCATGCACTTACATTTTCTGCTGGATTGGCAATTCAAGGTTTAAGACCTGTTGTAGCTGTATATTCTACTTTTTTACAGAGAGCTTATGATCAAATAGTACATGATATTTGTCTGCAAAATTTACCGGTGATTATTGCGATTGATCGAGGTGGTGTAGTTGGCGATGACGGACCCACTCATCACGGTATATTTGATCTTAGTTATTTAAGGCATATTCCCAATTTAACTTTATTAGCACCGAGAAACGGCGATGAGTTAAAGGCCATGCTTAAATGGGCACTTGCTCAGAATGGTCCAGTAGCCATTCGTTATGCGAAAGCAAATACGAGTATATCTCAAGAGATTACTTTTGCCGAGGAACACCAAATACCCAGTGAGGTTTTAACTTATGGCAGCAGCACATGTGCCATTCTTGCTGTCGGTAATATGGTCGATGTGGCACTTGAGGCAGCTGTTATTTTAGAACCCGATATTAAATGCAGTGTAGTCAATGTCCGTTCTATTAAACCGCTGGACAAGTCTACGATTTTAGCAGTAGCAGGTCAAGCCGACCTGATCTGCACAGTTGAAGACAATGTTATTGCCGGGGGTTTCGGCAGTTGTATATTGGAATTGTTCAGAGAACAGGATGGGAAAAAAAGGATCATTAATTTTGGTTATCCTGATCAGTTTGTTCCGCAAGCAAGAATTGATGAATTACATAGAATGTATAATTTGACTTCCGAAGGTCTGGCAAAAGAAATTTATGCTTGTGCGGTTTTAAATCATTAGCCTCGTTTAAGGAGATTTTCATGGCTAAACAGAAAACAAGAATTGATCGATTATTGGTTGAGAAAGGTTTTTTTGCATCGAGAGAACAGGCAAAACGTTCCATAATGGCCGGCCTAGTTTTTGTTGACGATCAAAGGATTGATAAACCGGGCACTATTGTAGATGCAATGCTGCCAATTAGAATAAAAGGTAATCCCTGCCCATATGTCAGCCGCGGCGGACTAAAACTGGCCAAGGCATTGGCTGTTTTTGACATTAATGTACAAGATCTAACTGCTATTGATGTGGGGGCATCTACAGGAGGGTTTACTGATTGCTTACTCCAAAATGGTGCGGCAAAGGTCTATGCCGTTGATGTTGGTTATGGTCAACTAGATTGGAGATTGCGCAATGATCCTAGAGTAGTAGTCATGGAGCGAACAAATATTCGTTATCTAGCAGGTGAACAGTTACAAGAATTAGTTCAGCTTGCTGTAATTGATGTGGCTTTCATATCATTGACAAAATTTTTTGAAAATCTTTTACAGTTGCTGTGCTCAGATGGGCAGATAATTGCTTTAGTTAAGCCTCAATTTGAAGCCGGCCGTGAATTTGTCGGTAAAAAAGGCGTTGTTCGTGATTTAAATGTACATTGTACCCTTCTGCTGAGGTTATTATCTCAGTTACAGGAGTTTGGTGCTGGATTAGTGGCCCTTGATTACTCACCGATTCGCGGTCCGGCAGGTAATGTTGAATATTTAGCTTATTTTCGCAAAGATCGAATAAGAATTGATGTGAATGAATTGGTATGTCAAACGGTAGAATCAGCCAAAAAGTTCTTTAAGCTGTGATATATGTGGGGTGAGAAGCGATGAAAATTGGAATTATGCCACATACGGGAAAGAAGCTGGCTTTGGAATTGACTAAAAAAACAGTCAATTATCTTGAAGCAAAATCGATTATTCCTTGGATTGACGGTGAATCTGCTGCTCTAATCCAGCGTAATGATTTGGCACAGACGGAAAGTGGGTTAAAAAATCTTGATGTTATGGTTGTTTTAGGTGGAGATGGAACGCTTTTAAGAGCTGCCCGAACTATGTCTGACTACAATGTACCGATTCTAGGTGTCAATGTAGGACATTTAGGTTTTCTTACCGAATTAGAGGCAGATAAGATTGAAGCTGCACTAGATATGATTATTAGCAAGAATTACACTTTAGATGAGCGAATGTTTATTGAGTGTAAAGTCATCCGCAATAAACGTCTGGCTGCCAGCTACCGAGCTTTAAATGATGTAGTAATTACTCGCGGAACTTTTGCCCGTATAATTCAGCTGAGTACTTATGTGGATTCACAACATGTGGTAGATTACCAGGCAGACGGTATTATTATTGCTACTCCTACCGGTTCGACTGCCTATTCGTTGTCTGCAGGTGGGCCAATTGTAGAGCCTTCATTGGATTGTCTAATTATTACTCCAATCTGTCCTCATACATTGGCAGCACGATCTTTTGTTGTACGCCATGATTCGGTTGTTGAGGTAAAGGTAGAAGCAAATCATGAAGATATGATGTTAACGATTGACGGGCAAATTAGCTTTCCTCTGCAGAGTTATGACTTGATTGAAGTAGTTCAGTCTACTATCAAGGCTAAATTTGTGAAATTACATCAGCGTAGTTTTTTCACAATCTTGAATAATCGGATGAAGTCAATTCAAACGAGAAAGGAATACGAAAGTGAAGGTTAGACGTCAAGCGTTTATTTTGAAAATAATAAAAGAGATAGATATTGATACTCAGGAAGAGTTAATGAGATACCTTCATCAAGGAGGATTCAATGTTACTCAAGCTACAGTATCACGGGATATTAAGGAACTGCGGTTAGCTAAAGTACCAAATGGCAAAGGAGGGTATAAATATTCTCTGCCGCCTGGAATGACCAAAGGTGATCTAAATCGCCGTGCTCGTAGAGTTTTTCAAGACTATGTTCATCATATCGATTTTAGTGGTAATTTATTAGTAGTGAAAACCTATCCCGGCGGAGCACACGCTGTAGCGGCTGTATTAGATGAACTGGAATGGGAAGGCGTGGTGGCAACTTTGGCAGGAGATGATACTATAATTTTAATTGTTAGAAACGAAGAAGATATGCATTTAACGAGGCCTAGAGGTTTGGCAGGAGAATTATATGCTCAGCTAGAAGAATTGTTCCAGTGACAATGAGGTGATTCATTTTGCTGAAGGAACTACAGATAAGTGGGTTTGCTCTGATTGAAAAAGTAGAAATGTCATTCTATTCTGGCTTTAGTGTGTTAACTGGTGAGACCGGAGCAGGAAAATCCATTATTATTGATGCTCTTAGTTTATTGCTGGGAGCTCGAGCTTCTGTTGAAATGATCAGAACAGGCAGCGAAAGTGCTATAATTGAAGGATTATTTGAACCACCTGATGCTGTTTATCCTATTTTAGAACAATGGGGTTTTGATCTTGCAGATGAATTGATCATTACACGTGAAATCTATCGAAATGGAAGAAATAAATGCAGGATTAATGGAAATCTAGTCACTGTCGGCCAATTAGTGCAAGTAGGACAGCATTTAGTCGATATTTTGGGGCAGCTGGATCATCAAAATATCTTAGATACTACTAAGCACATGGATATTTTGGACTCCTTTGCCGATCAAGAACATGAGCAATTAATCCAGCAGGTTTCAGCAGGTTTTCAAGAGTATCAGCGGGTCAAAAAAGCAAGAATGCACCTGCAAACACAAGAACGAGAAAGATTATCAAGAATTGATTTACTGCAATTTCAGATTCAAGAAATCGAACAAGCTGAGATATACGTTGGTGAGGAAGAAGAATTAACATCGAAACGCGATGTACTGGCTAATATTGAAAAAATTACTACTACAGCTGAAAGTGCTTATAGTAGACTGCAGGAGGAGACTCCCAATCAACCTGCAATATATGATATGCTGGCTCAGGTTGCTGACGAATTAGCGAGTTTGACAAGATATGATCAAAACATGATACCGATTATTGATATGTTTAAAGATGCATTAGTACAGCTTGATGAAGGTTCAACGGATTTACGCCGGTATATTGAAAGTTTCGATCGGGATCCTAAATCTTTGGAAATAATTGAGGAACGCTTGACTGTATTGCGAGCTTTAAAACGAAAATATGGTGATAGTGAACAAGATATTCTGGATTACTATCAAAAGAGTAAAATAGAGTTAGATGATCTTTTAGACAGCGAAAGTAGAATCGAACATCTTATTGAAGAAGAAAGCAGATTATTTAGTCAGCTAAATGACTTAACCGAAATGTTAACCCAAAAACGACGTGAATGTGCTTTAAAGGTTGAGCGAAATATAGAGCTACAGTTAGCTGAAGTTAATATGGAACGTACTAGATTTATGGTGGAAATCAGTGCTGCAGAGCTAAATAAAAAAGGAAAAGATAGAGTAGAGTTTAAGATTTCTCCCAACATAGGTGAAGAGTTAAAACCGCTTGCAAAGATTGCCTCTGGCGGAGAAATGTCCCGTATTATGCTGGCATTGAAAAACTGTTTGGCAGAAGCCGAGAAAATCCCTACTCTAATTTTTGACGAAGTCGATAGTGGAATTGGAGGAAGAACTGCCCAAAAAATTGCAGTAAAATTACAAACATTAAGCAGTAAATTTCAAATATTTTCGGTAACACATCTGCCAATAGTGGCAAGCTATGCTAAGTATCATTATTATATTGAAAAACATGAAACTAATGGAAGAACAGTCGTGAAGGTTTCATTACTTGATCACCAAGGCCGAGTTGATGAATTAGTAAGGATGCTTGGTGGAAAAAGCAATCAGAAAATTACTACCGCCCATGCCAAAGAACTTTTAAAACATGCAAATACCAGCTAGTTCCTGAAATATAACTATTTAAACCCGGGTAGGATACAACCAGACACAGTTAGCTGAGGGGAGTATTTGGTGTGAAAAAGTGGCATTATTGGTTGTTAATTTTACCTGCGGTTTTAGTAATAATGTTAGCGGTCTCGCCTGTCTTGGCTTTATGGGCTGGAATTCCCGGAGAAATTCGGTTGTTTCCTGGAACAGAGTTTTCCCTGTCAATCCAATTGCCCTTTCGTTTGATTGACGGAAATGGATTGGATGTGACTGGTCCAAAAGGACAATTTTCTTTAATTCCTGAACAGATTGGCAAGCATCATTTTGAAGTTAAATTATTTGGCTTTATTCCTGTTCGTCAAATGATTGTCCATGTAGTACCAGAGATTAGAGTTTATCCGGGCGGTCAATCCATAGGGGTGATGGTAAATCCGATCGGATTAGTAATAAGCAGAATTGTTCCTGTGCGCGGATTGGATGGGCATGAATATTACCCGGCAAGGGATGCAGGTATACAACCTGGAGATTTAATTGTTTCCATCGGTAATCGGAAAGTCACTCGTCCTGAGCAAGTTGGCCAGTTTGTTAATGAATTAGCCACAAAATCAAGTTGTATTGATATTGTGCTATACCGTAACGAACGATATATTCATACTTCTATTATTCCGATACTATCAATGCAAGATGATTTTAATGGCATTCAACGTCAAGTTTATTTGTTAGGGATTTTTTTGGAAGATCCTGCTTCAGGAGTAGGGACATTGACTTTCTATGATATTTCAGGAAGATATGGTGCGTTAGGTCATACGGTTACTGACGGATTGGGCCGCAGTGTAGAAATAACAGATGGAAATATAGTTAATGCAAGTATAGATCGGATTAAACAGGGATTAAGGGGATTACCCGGTGAAAAACTTGGTGTATTCGAGATTGATCAAAGTATTGTCGGAACAATTGATAAAAATACCAGGTTCGGTATTTTTGGAAACTTAATTCAGCAGTTGAGTAATGCTTATTTTCCCACTCCCATTCCAATTGCATTATCCCATGAAGTAGAAGTCGGGCCTGTAAAAATATACACTGTTGTTGAAGGAGAACAAATTAAGGAATTTGATGCTGAGATTACTAAGGTCGCACTACAGACACATCCGGACGATAAAGGTTTAGTTATTCGCATTACAGATCCGGTTTTACTGATGAAAACCGGTGGTATAATTCAAGGGATGAGTGGAAGTCCCATTGTTCAAAATGGTAAATTAGTCGGAGCGATAACACATGTATTCATTAATGATCCTCGTATGGGTTATGGAAGTTTCATTGAATGGATGATTTATGAAGCAGGTTTGCAGTATGACGAAAAAACCGGCAGTAGAGTATTAGCTCGTGCAAGTTAGATTTAGTCGGATTGTGCTTAGGAGGCGACTATAATGATCAATATAATACTTGGCGATGATAATATAACATATACCAGTGATATTGTAACAAATCTCAACAAACAGACAGATATTAATCTCAAAGGATTCGCTAATAATGTCGAGGATTTTATGGGAAAAGTAGAACAAGATCCACCGGAAATAGCGGTATTGGACTTTATGGACCCAATTGAAAAAGGATTAAGACTTATAGACCGTATTCTCAGAGAATATCAGCTTAGCGTTATTGTGATTTCAGATGTTGATGATGATAATTTCGTTGCTGCACTTCGGGATATTGGAGTAGCTTATTATCTTATGAAACCATTTAGTTGGGAAACTTTGGTGCAGCGGATAAAATATGTACATGAATATCATGAAAATATGTTTAATCTGTTCTATGTTCATGATCGACGGTTAATTCAGCAGTTTTTAATTGATTATTTCTCTGCATTAGGTATTCCTCCATATCTAAAGGGGCATCGATATTTGTTAGATGCTGTTATGTTGGTTAGTCAGGATAATTCGTGGTTAAACGGTATAACCAAAAGGCTGTATCCTGCAGTCGCACGATGTAATAGAACGTCAGCCAGTCATGTTGAACGTACGATACGTTATGCAATTGATACAGCTTGGTCAAAGGGAGATTTTGCCCAATTACAGCAGCTGTTTCCTTATACCATTGATCCAGAAAAAGGCAAACCAACTAATTCAGCGTTTATTGCCAAAATGGCAGATATTATTAATTTTCATTTTAAGTATTAAATGATTAAATTTGCAGGTAAATATACATATTAGTAAGGACGAAGACAAAATGTTTTCGTCCTTTGTCATTGTTAAGAGGTGTTATTATGTATCAAGGGATAGTAAGACTAGGAACTAAAACTAAAGATTTAGCAAAGAGACTCAAACCCGGGGAAATTGCTTTAATCGATCATCAAGATCTAGATGCAATGGGAGCACTTGGATTAGCAGAAACCGGAATTGAGGTAGTACTGAATGCTGCAGATTCCATTACAGGTCGCTATCCAAATCTTGGTCCTAAATTGTTACTAGAAAGAAAAATTAAGGTCATTGATCAGTTGGGGCAAGATGTTTTTGCTGAGGTTAAAGATGGCGAACAGCTGCGAATTGTCGAAAACAGCATATACTTAAATGATAATTGTATAGCCGCAGGGCGACTGCTAGATCAAAATTTTGTTTTGACAGCTATGGAACAGGCTAAAGCAAACATTGATAATGAAATTGATAAATTTGTGGATAATACCATAGAATACATGCAGAAAGAAAAGGATTTGTGGTTAACTGAATTTAGGATACCAAAAATTAAAACAGCTATAGCTGACAGACATGTGGTAGTTGTTGTACGGGGAATAAACTATCAGGAGGATCTTAGTGTAATAGGTTCATATATTGAAGAAATGACCCCGGTATTAATTGGAGTGGACGGAGGAGCAGATGCTCTAATAGAATTCAAACACAAACCTGATATCATTATCGGCGATATGGATAGTATAACAGATCAAGCACTAAAAGTTGGTGCAGAAATACTAGTCCATGCTTATCCCGACGGCCGCTGTCCCGGTGCCAAACGATTATCTGAACTAGGTGTTAGATATAAAATTTTTCCTGCTCCGGGTACAAGTGAAGATATTGCACTGCTTCTAGCTTATGAATTGGGAGCACAGCTAATTGTAGCAGTTGGACTTCATTCAAATCTTATAGACTTTCTGGAAAAAGGCAGGCCGGGAATGGCATCAACATTCTTGACTCGCATGAAAATAGGTTCAATTCTAGTTGATGCTAAAGGAGTAAGTCAGCTGTATACTGGGAAATCGGGGCTGCTGCACTTACCATTATTAATTGCTGCATTAATTCCAATTATTTTAATAATTATGCTGGCAGCGCCTTGGCGTGGTCTAATTAGGCTTTTATGGCTGCAGATTAGGCTGTTTATAGGAGGAATACTATAATATGCATATCGGATTTAGATACCATATTGCTTCATTGGTCGCTGTTTTTTTCAGCCTTTTTCTCGGAATTTTGGTAGGCAGCATTCTATTTCAGGATGATTTATTAATTCAAGAACAGGATATTATAATCGGTGAATTAGAAACTCGCTTTGAGGAATTGGAATTACTGATTTATACAATGCAGGGTAATTTAAACAAAAAAAATGAAAAAGAACAGATGCTAACAATGGGTTGGGATCAAATTCGCAGTGTTTTTATTGCTGACAGGCTAACCGAGCATGATGTAATTTTTTATAAAAGTAATGATTCATATAATATTAAAAGGCTCGTCACTTTAGTTGAAGAAGCGGGGGCTAGTGTTCTTGGGTGTTTTAACTGGCCGCAGGAATATGATCAATTAAAAGTACAGATCAGTAAATTAAGATTAAATGAAAAGCATGAACAGATTGTAATTATTTGGGCAGAGGATTCGTTGATTGATATCGCTTTACAAGGAATTGACTATTTTAAGGAACTTGGTTGGAAAATAAGTCTGCTTCAGCCATTTTTAAGCGGTGTTTCAATGCAGAACCTGGCTTCAGAAGCACTGATAGTCAATAATGCCGATACGTTTTTAGGAGAACTAGCGTTAATTCAAGGGCTTAGTGGAAATTTAAGTGGAATTTATGGTTATAAAAACAATGCAGTTAATCTATTACCCGTATTGGATATGGAGTAGCTGAAAAACATGAAAATTACAGCATTAGTTCCAGCTTATAACGAAGCTGAAAATATAGCAGACACTATTCTGGCTGTTACTGGAATTGACCAGATTAATCAAATAGTGGTTATTGATGACGGTTCAACAGATAATACTGCCAAAATCGCTGCCGAATATCCGGTTGAATTAATTACTTTAGTAGAAAACCAAGGTAAAGGACAAGCCTTAAACGCAGGATGGCGCAGTTATTCTGCTGACATTTATTTGTTGATTGATGCGGATTTAAGAGCAAGTGCAATTTATGCTAAAGAGCTGCTGCCGCCGATTATCTCTGGTAAATACGATATGAGCATCGCCAATTTTTCTTCAGATCAAGCAGCTGAAAATCAGGGTAAAATGGGTTTCGGGATTGCAAAAACAACGGCAAAGTGGGGAATTAAACTATTGACGGGACACAGATCTAACAGCCCATTGTCAGGGCAGCGGGCAGTTGTCAGTGAAGTGCTTCAAAGCTGTGGTGGTTTTGCTGAAGATTTTGGCTGTGAGGTTGCATTAACCATTAAAGCACTGAAACAGGGATATCGTTTAATCGAAGTGGATTTACCAATGACCCATCGAGCTACCGGAAGAGATCTAGCCGGATTTAAACACCGCGGCAGACAGTTTTTTATGGTCATTAAACAGTTATATAAGGCTTGGAGGAATTACTAGATTGTACCGGGTATTAGTGCTGACAGCGATTAACTTTTTATTAACCGTGTATTTAATGCCGATGCTAACTGAGATGATCAGGCCGCGTCAAGCAGGTCTGAATTATCAGAACCAAGAGGTTCCTATAGGGCTTGGTCTGGTGTTTATATTGACCGTAGTGCCTATAACAGTACTAGCGATTTTTTTAAGAGCAGTACCTCTTAGCACAGGTGTTATATATATTATAACTATTTTGAGTTTTGGATTCTTGGGTATAATTGATGATACCATCGGCAGTCGGGAAGCTCGTGGCTTTACAGGACATTTTCGTGCTTTATTCCAAGGTTTATTAACAACCGGTGCGATAAAAGCTCTATTCGGGGTAATTCTCGCTTTTTTAGTTGCTGTAATTAAAGCAGACGGAGTAATTAATACTATTTTAAATGTTTTCAGTATTACATTGTTTGCCAACCTGTTTAACTTATTGGACGTTCGGCCAGGAAGGGCAGGCAAGTTTTATCTATTTTGGTTTTTACTCTCATATATTTTTGGCTATCCCTCGATAATAATGCTTTTTCTATTGGCTGCTGTAATCGGATATCTGCCTTGGGATTTGAAAGCCGAAGTGATGATGGGTGATGTAGGTTCAAATGTGCTAGGGGCTATAATCGGATTAAGTGTAACGGAATTTTCAATTACAAATAAGGTAATTGTTGTAGTAGTATTAGCAATAATCCATTTATATGCTGAAAAAGCCTCCTTATCACAGTTGATTGAAAAAATCCCCATTCTTAATTATATTGATAACATAGGGCGAAAAAAAGTCTAGAGGCAATAATTTGCAGGTAAAAAGTTTACGCCTGTAGAATTATAAAATCACCCCCACCTTATTGGAGGCGATTTTTTTGAGTTATTTGAGCGATTTTTTTCAGCCAGATGGCCCCCTTGCTTCTCTAGAGGGTTACGAATATCGAGCGCAACAGCAAAAAATGGCTGATTTAGTTTATCAAATTTTAGAAAAAGGTCATATTGGAATTATTGAAGCAGGAACCGGTACAGGTAAATCTTTAGCTTATTTATATCCTGCTATTTGTTTTGCTTTGGATAAGGGAGAAAAGGTAGTTATTTCTACTAATACTATCAATCTTCAGGAACAGCTTTTAGAAAAAGATATTCCTGTGCTAAAGAAACTCGGCTGTAAGTTTAAAGCGGTTGTTGCTAAAGGCTGGAGTAATTACCCCTGTTGGGAGAAAGTATGTGATATGCTGGTTGGTTTAGAAGATAACTTCGAAAGACAGTCGCTGTTAGAACTTGATCTGAGTTTAAGCCAGGATCAAAATGCTGCTCAGGAAGTATTTGCAAGTCTACCCTTGGACCTAAAAGCAGAAATTGAGGCAGAATCAGACCTATGCATTCGCAGTAAGTGTAGTTATTTTAATCAATGTCCGGTTTTTACCAATCGGCGCCTTGCTGAAGAAGCAGATATAGTAATAGTTAATCATCATTTGCTTTTGGCTGATGTTTGTGTGCGACAGCAAGTCGGTTGGGATACGGCAGCAGTATTACCGGCTTATCAGCATATTATTTTTGATGAAGCACATCATCTTGAAGATATTGCTACAGACTACTTTGGATTGCGAATATCATTAAACAGAACAAGAAGATTACTCGGTTGTTTTTATCGGAGTCAATCAAAAAATCGAGGTATTTTACAGCATTTAAGATTCAGTCTATCATTTAACAGCGATGAGCAGGATAATCAAGATGTATTGATGCTTATCGACTGGAAGCTTCTTCCTCAGATCCGTATTGTAGATGAAGCAGCAGTAAGATTTTTTAAAGTTTTAGAAGAGCATCTTAATCAGGCGGATAATCAAAAACATCTATTGATTTCCTATGGAGGACTAGAAACACCGCCCATTCTTGAAAATTATGATAGATTTTATACTGCTTTTTTAACTTTGGAGAGAGGCTTAAAAGAACTTTCTTCAATGATAGATTCTGTTGAGGAGAAGGATAAGCTGCTTCCATTTATACGGCGTGTAGAGCTGTTTAGATCGGATCTGGAATTTCTCATGGAAGTTAAATCGAAGGATTATGTTTATTGGCTGAAATCATTACCAAAATACAGCGGTGTTGTTCTGCAGGCTGCTCCTATTCAGGTTGGCGGCGAGATACGAGAACACTTACTTTATCAAGTTAGCACTGCAGTATTTACCAGCGCAACATTGTCAGTGAATAAAGAGTTCAATTATTTTCGCAGCAGTGTAGGAATAGATAATAATGAGAATTGGGATCTTGCAGAAGAAATATTTCTTTCACCATTTGATTATCAGCAGCAGGTATATTTAGGAATAGCAAAAGATTTACCTTTTCCAGGTTCGCAAGATTTTGTAAAACTATTTACCCGTCAGTTGGAACAAATTTTAGATATTACTCAAGGCAGAGCATTTCTCTTGTTTACATCATACAGGATGATGAATGAAGTAATAGATGAGACAAGAAAGTTGGGGCTTGATGAGAAGTATAATTTTTTGGTTCAAGGAGAAATGCCGCGAAATTTGATGGTGGATAGATTCAAGACAGAATTGAAAACCGTACTTTTAGGAACAGACAGCTTTTGGGAAGGAGTAGATGTTGCAGGAGAGGCTTTATCTACTGTTATTATTACCAAACTGCCTTTTCGAGTGCCTACCGATCCAATTACTGCCATGCGAAGCGAATATATCAAGGCTGATGGCAGGAATCCATTTGTAGAATATTATCTACCACAGGCAGTGTTAAAATTCCGTCAAGGCTTTGGACGTTTAATACGGACTAAATCAGACAAAGGATTTATACTTATCTGTGATCGACGGATAAAAGAACGAAATTACGGAAAACATTTCTTAGATTCATTACCTAACTGTACCGTTAAGTATGAGAATTTAGCCCAGATTAGACAGGAGGTAAAATCATGGCTTTCATAATTACTGTATTGGTTTTCTTCTTATTATTGACAGCTAACGCTCAAGTAGTTGAGACAGTATATATTGTTCAGCCTGGAGATACAATATCGGAGATTGCATCAGAACACGGTTTAGATTGGCAGTATTTAGCTGATTTTAATGGGATTGATAATCCGTTATTGATGCGTTCAGGAATGCAATTAAGGATTCCCACTAAGAAATATATAATTTGTTTCAGCTCTGAAGAACGAGAATTGCTGGCTAAATTGATTCATGCTGAGGCAAGAGGGGAAACTTTAGAGGGGCAGATTGCAGTGGGAGCAGTGGTTGTAAATCGAGTTAAAAGCGATTTATTCCCCGACTCTATTAAGGAAGTGATTTACCAAACTGGACAGTTTACTCCAGTGGAAAAGGGAGGTCTACCGGTAATACCGCAAAGTAGTGCTGTTGAAGCGGCTGAAAGGGCATTAGCGGGAGAAGATCCTACTCAAGGAGCTTTATATTTCTATAATCCTGACATTGCGGCTTCTCCAAAGTTTTGGGAGAGCCGTCCGGTGATTAAGCAAATAGGCAATCACAACTTTACACTTTGAGGCAAATACTTGTTATTTGTCTTTTTTTTTTGAATATAAATACATGAGGAGGGGATTTCACATGCGTATTTGGGTGGTTAAACTGAATCTGACTCATGTATTATGTTTAATAGTTATGGTACTTCTAGGAATCAGTATAATCTATGAAGGACTGCAGCCGATGTACTCACGTGTTATAAGCGTGATGACTAATAGACTACTGCCAATTTATTCTGTTAATACCAATAATAACAAGTTGGCAATTTCTTTTGATGCTACTTGGGGAACGAATTTGACGGATGAGATACTGTCTATTCTTGATGAATATAATGTTAAGACTACGTTTTTCCTTGCCGGATATTGGGTAGATAAGCATCCGCAGTATGTGATTCGTATTGCTCAAGGAGGTCATGAAATTGGGAATCATAGTTATTCTCATCCACATATGAACTCACTAGCTTTTAATGAAATAGTTAAGGAATTGGAGAAAAATCATGCGATGATTTATGACCTTACACAGCAGGATTCATTCTTATTTAGGCCTCCATTTGGTGAGTATAACAACACTGTAATAAAAGCTGCAGATTCGTTAGGCTATTATACAATTCAGTGGTCAGTTGATTCGCTTGATTGGAAAAATACTACGGTTGATCAAATTTATCAGCGAGTGATGCAGAATATCAAAGCCGGAGATATTGTGCTGTTTCACAATGCTGCACCGTCAACACCCGATGCACTGCGCCGGATCATTCCTCAATTATTAGCACGTGACTATGAGATTGTTCCTGTATCTGAATTAATTTATCGTGAAAACTACTATATTGATCACAATGGTACTCAACATCTAAGGAAGGGAGAGTAAGAAATAGTGTCAAATAGTAAATGGTTTTCGCTAGTTATTACCAGAAAGACATTGTTAATTGGAATAATCATTTTTTTAATAATTATTGCTGTTCTGACCCATGCAGCGATCTACGAATATATTGAGAGACGAATGTATGGAGTAAAGCCAGGTGTAGTTATCTTAGGTCATGATTTAGGTGGTTTACTAGAGCATGAATTATATGATGCTTTGATCAGTATTAGTGAAGGCGAAACTGTTGAAGTTCAAAACGCAAGTTATGATTGGCATAGTAACATAGTATATCCTGAGAGAATTGGAAAAGTAATAGATATTGGAGCAACTATTAATTCCATAATGCAGGCTCCGGCAAATTCACAAGTAGAATTTTCATTAATTTATGTCATTCCTTCCATTACTCAAGCTCATTTTAGTCCTTTTTATCATGGTGCGGTTGATGAACAAAAATTTAGTCTGATGATTAATGTTGATTGGGGGAATGAATATATCCCTTCAATGTTGGATACATTTAAACGCTATGATGTGTTGACTACATGGTTTCTTACAGGTAATTGGGTAGAACGGTTTCCCGAATTGGCTTTGAAAATTGCTGAGGCAGGTCATGAGCTAGGTAATCACGGTGGCTGGCACGGAAAAGCAAGTGAGATGAATGCCGATCAGGTAAGGGACTTAATCTTGACAGGTGAGGAGAAGATTGTGGATATTACTGGGCAGAAACCAATGCTGTTCGCCCCCCCTGGCGGTGATATGAACAAACAGACGGCAGCTGTGGCTGCTGAGTTAGGCTATAAGACAATTATGTGGACTATCGATACTGTTGATTGGCAGAGACCTGCTCCGACAGTGATTATTGATCGAGTTATTACTCGTATCCAAAACGGCGCATTTGTGTTGATGCACCCTACGGAGCCTACTGCTTATGCATTACCTTTAATAATTGAACAACTTAGAGAAAAAGGTTATGAGATTGTTCCTGTTTCCCAGCTGTTATATGAATAAAAAGAGTTCCTGAGCGGAACTCTTTATTAAGCTATTTAAGGGTATCATTTATAACCTGCCAAATCCCTGGATCTTCTTGTCCCAAACGCCAAAGTGCAATACCGTTTAACTTATATTTGTTTACCAGCTCAAGTTTATATTTGATACTGTAACGATTTTCAAACCATACTTCGTGGCCGTTACCGTATTTAAAATAAGGAACTTTGTCATTGCTCTGCCAGCGCACATTTGCTCCTTCAGATGCAGCTAGCTGCATGGTTTGATTATAAGTTAGGCCTTGAGCAGTACCACTTTTTGGCCAATCGTAACCATAGTTGGGGATGCCTAAAACTATTTTATCTGCGGGAACTTGACTAAGAGTATATTGGATTACTGACTCAACCCACTGTACCGAAGCAATCGGTCCGGGAGTTCCTCCGCGATAGTGCTGGTCATAAGCCATAATAACCAGCTTGTCCACATACTTACTTAATTGAGCATAATCGTAAGCCCCGGTATAATCGCTATTTGCATTATCGCTGGTTTTAGCAGGCACTGCCATTGTTATTTCAAGTCCATCTGGCTGCAGCTTGCGGCTTAATTCAGCGACAAATTCGGTTAATGCATCTTTGTCAGCTGCTGGGACATTTTCCAAATCTAGGTTAATACCGCTTAAACCCCAGTTAATCAAAGTCTGGTGAATTTGCTCAACGGCTTGTTTAGCGGCATATTTATTGTTGATAAAATTACTTATTACACGACTGTCAAAACTTCCGCTAAACATATTATGCACTAAGGCATAAGTTTTGAGCTGGCGATTACCTGCAAATTCAAGCACTTCGCCTAATGAAGCTGCATCAAAGTCGCCGGTTAAGTTACCATAACTGTCCAGGCTCCAACTCCATGGAGCAATGGAAGTAAGTGAATTGCTGTTTTGAATTAAACTATCAAAGGATTGAGATGCCAAGATGTAATATCCCATAACTGTCTTTCCATGCGCTTTCACTTCTTGGGAATCGGGCAAAGTTATATTGATGAGATAGCCTGCGACCCAACCGGTTCTCCCGTCTTGTATGCGAATTTGGTACCAACCGTCTTTTTGGTCGAGCAATATGACGTCCGTTCCAATATTGAGAGAAGTAATCGCATTATACTGTGTTCCCGGCCCAGTACGTACAGTTACTCTATCGGTAATGATTTGTCCTTGCCGTCCAATTACATTAGATTCCACAATGCTTGTCTCCTGGGAATGAGTAGGGGGAGAATCAGTAACAGGTCCATTACTGCCTCCAAGAATACTTGAGATATAAAATAATAATGTTAAAATTGGAATTAGATAATTTTGATTCATAACTGTCCTCCTCTCCACCAATCAATAACAATTACTGATATCGTTATATCGCAATACCATGATATCATATTTTCCATCGCTGATTCAAAGGAAAAATAGTGTTATTGTTGAAGATTATTACACTTAGGTTAATAAAATCAGTCAAAGAAAATAAAAGTTAGTGTAAACTAAAGTCTTGTAATTTTTCCATAATAGTGATATTCTATAATTGACTCCGTGCTCAAGGGAGATGGTTATAAGGAGAGATCCGATTTGACCATTCGCGGAGTCATTTTTAATTGTTTTTTATGCGTTTTAATGCTGGTTTTAACAGCAGCTGTCACCGAAGCCTCCGGTAATGTTTATGGTATTATCAATTTTAAGCCATTCAGCCTGCAACATAGATTAACCTGGAATTTAGACTATGATTTAACCAAAGAACACAATTTATCAGGTAAAATTGTTATTAACAGCAGCAGTGAATCTGGCCTCAATTTTGAATTCTGCAATTGGATATTCAACTATCAGCCGGATTCAATCAGACAACTAACACTTTCTTACAATCATCCGCTGATTACATCTGCGGATATTTTCAGAATCCTACATAAAGATTATTATGGAATGGATGGATTGTCTCTCGCTTATCAACAAGAGGATCCTGAATTTCTAGTTATAATCATCGAAAAAGCTTCTATTAGCGGCGGATTAACAAGTCCTGCAGCTTATTTCCAGGTGTCTCAATTACTGCGGCAGTTAAGTTTAAAATTATCCGGATTGCGATATGATTCCGGTTATGTTTGGACTCAAATTTCTGATACGAATAATTGGGATTTTTTGCGTAATTTGGGAGATATATTGGTAATAGAGGGTTGGGTTGATTTAACTCAGTCGCATTCTGTGAATTTCGGTTATGGTTATCAGCACCGAGTTTATGAACAGCAGGGAGTTGCAGAGTCTTTTTGCAGCCAAGCGCTGGTAGTTAACGGCAAATTCAATCATGACTTTTTCTATTTTGAGCCTGGTTTTCGCTGTATTGGTAAAGATTTTGATTGGCCTTTAACAAAAACAAAATCCTATGCCCGTGATCGAATTGGATTTGTCAGTAAAACCGGATTTAACTTGAATCAGTGGAAAATCACGCTTAATTTCGATCAGCTGAGTAATATGGACAAAACCCGTCGGTATTTAAATTCAAATATGAGAATTGAGTATCGAAAAAATGGCCGAGTTGGTTATATGACGATAAATTGGCAGCCAAACCAAAGAATTACCTATGGATACCGCAGAGGAAAATTGAACCTGGAATGGCGTATGGATTTACCGCAAGTCAAACTTCAATATGTACTAAAAAACCACGAAGTAAAGCTTGCCAGTTCATCTTTGAGTCAGCATCGCATAGAATATAGGTATAGTGGTGATGTGAATTTCCGGGTGATCTATAAACTGGATACCAAAACTCAGCGGGATTATTTCTATGCCTGCACTCGTTTTGAGAAAGAGGGGTGTCGGCTTGAGCTTAGTTATGGCGAAAGCGATAATGGGCAGTTAGCAGCAAAATTTGATCTTGAACCCAGTTTACAATTTTCTTGGGGTTGGAGTTGGTAAAATGCGGTATTCCGATTTGGCTGGCAAAGAAATAGTATGTTTTGACGAAGGTATTCGCCTGGGCATTGTCAATGATACAGATTTAATTATTAACACAAAGACCGGTGAGGTAGATTCGATTATAATCCCATATGGCAGAGGTTTTTTTAGAAAGAGAATGATTGTAATACCTTGGAAAGGCATTAAAAAAATCGGCCGCGATTTAATTATCGTAGATTTATCTACAGCTCAGGATTACGAAGATATCGTTCGCAGACTTGATCTCGAATAATTTTCCTAAATAAATGGGTACAATAAACTGTATCCATTATATGAAAGGGGGATTCTTGTTTGTCAACTGTTATAGGTGTATTTAAGCAAACTGATGCTGCAGAAAAAGCAGTAAAGGCTTTACGAGAAAAAGGATTCAGTGAAAACGAGATCTCAATAATTGCTAAAGAACAAGGAAAAACAGTTAAACGCGATATGGAGGTCGGCGGTGATTTAGGTGGTGGTGAAAATATCGCTGATGGTACTGCCTGGGGCGGTGCATTAGGCGGTATAGCCGGTCTGCTTGCTGGTGTTGGTGCCCTGGCTATCCCGGGAATTGGTCCAATTGTGGCTGCAGGCCCATTGGCAGGAGCTCTTTCTGGAGCAGTAACCGGAGGAGTAGCTGGAGGTTTAATTGATTTGGGCATTCCTGAAGAACGAGGCCAGGAATATGAAAAACAATTAAAGGCCGGTGGTATATTAGCAGTAATTGAAACTAGCCCCGATAAGGTTAGTGAAGCCAGTGAGATTTTACGGCGCTATGGTGCTAAAGATGTAGAAAGCCACGGCGGAGCGACAAGATAGGAGTGTTTGAAAAGAGACTGTGGAAACAGTCTCTTTTTTGTTCTAAGAAGGATATAGTTAACAGATCAAGAAAAAGGATATATTTGGTAATAGTGGAGGAATTATTATGATTAGAGTTTTAGTAAGTGGCGCTGCAGGCAAAATGGGTCGGGAAGTGATTCAAGCTGTAAATCAGCAAAGCGATATGCAGATTGTAGCCGGGGTTGATCCTGCGGCTGACACAGATATTCAAGGTGTAGAGTTGTTTGTAAATTTAGATGCGGCAATTGATGCGACGAAACCAGATGTTGTAGTGGATTTTACTCATCCTAATGCGGTGATAGAGAACATTAAGACCTGTTTAGCAAAGGAAATAAGTATTGTAGTGGGTACCACTGGATTAAATGAAGCAGAATTAAAGCTGCTTGAAGTTGAAGCAAAGAATAAGGATTGGGCGGCTATAATCGTGCCTAATTTTGCTATTGGAGCCGTATTGATGATGCGGTTTGCCAAAGAGGCAGCCCAGTATTTTTCAGATGTAGAAATTATTGAATATCACCATAATGAAAAAAAGGATGCGCCCTCCGGTACAGCCATGAAGACTGCGGAAATAATCAATCAGCATCTTACAGCAAGAGAACCGGTTGTCGATGATAGTTTTGAAATAATTAAAGGGGCAGCAGGTGCGGTTAGCGGAAAAGTGCGGATTCACAGTGTGCGGTTACCCGGTTATGTAGCTCATCAAGAGGTAATCTTCAGTTCTTTGGGTCAAAATTTAATTATTCGTCACGATTCTACTCACCGTAAAAGTTTTATGCCGGGAGTATTATTAGCTATTCGTAAGCTTCCTGCCCTTAAAGGTTTTGTATACGGATTAGAGCAGATCTTATAGGATTTTGTCACCAGCCTTCGCTCCAACTCATAATATAACGTGAGTGTATCGGGGAGGAGGTAATGAAAATGGAAATTAACCTGACAGATGTTTCCGTTGCTGTGCTTGGAGGTGATCTGCGCGAACTAGAATTAGCTAAAACTCTACTAAATTATAATATTGATCTTCGTTTAGTTGGTTTTCCCAGATGTCCTGAACTAGAAAACGCAATATATTTTTTCGACGCTTTTGAAGCTGTAAAAGGTGCTGAGTTTGTTATGGCTCCAATGGCTAATACTGATATGGAGGGCAGAATATTTCTGCGTTTAGATAATGAAGAGCCGATAGATCTAAAAAAACTCATTCCTGTTTTTAGTGCGAATACAGTATTATTTATTGGCGTAGCCAAACCTGTTATTACTGAATTGGCCGATAAATATCAGATAAGAATAGTTGAAACAGCTGAGATCGATGAAGTAGCCATTCTTAATTCTATTCCCACCGCTGAGGGTGCTATCCAGCTGGCAATGGAAGAATTACCGATTACACTTCACGGTTCAAAATGTCTAATAGTTGGTTTTGGAAGATGCGGCATGACGTTGGCACGCAATTTGAAGTCATTAGGCGCCAAGGTAAGCATAGCAACACGGAGAAAATCGCAATTAGCTCGTGCTATTGAGATGGGACTAATACCGTTACCACTAAAGGAGTTAATCAATCACACAGAATTTGATGTGATTTTTAATTTTGCTCCTGCTCTTATATTGACCAGATCTTATTTAGAGCGGTTAAGAAAGTCTACATTAATTATTGATCTGGCAGCAGCACCGGGAGGAGTTGACTATGATGCTGCAGAATTGTTAGGAATCAAATCCATTTTAGCATTATCACTTCCGGGTAAAGTTGCCCCGGTTACGGCTGGAAAAATATTGTCTGATTGTATTCCTCGATTACTCCAAGAAATCATAGGAGGCGATGAGAATGCAATTTAAAGGTGTCAAGCTTGGATTTGCATTAACTGGCAGCCACTGTACTTATGCGGATATTTGGTCACAAATTGAGTCATTAGTAAATTTAGGAGCTGATGTATATCCTATTGCAGCACATTCCGCAGCATATACTGATACGCGATTCGGTAAAGGTAGAGAAATTATCGCTAAATTGGAGCAATCGACGGGTAAGGATGTTATAATAGATATTGTAGATGCTGAACCTGTAGGACCTAAAAAGTTGTTTGATGTTTTAATTATAGCTCCGTGTACAGGCAATTCATTAGCCAAATTGGCTAATGGCATTATCGATACCGGAGTTTTAATGGCGGCAAAAGCCCATTTGCGCAATGAAAAACCCTTAGTAATTGGGATTTCTACTAATGACGGTCTCAGCATGAATGCTAAAAATATAGGTATATTGCTTAATGTACGTAATGTGTTTTTTGTTCCTTTTGGTCAGGATAATCCACAGCAGAAACCTAACTCTTTGGTAGCAGATATGAGCTTAATTATTCCGACAATAGAACAAGCTGTTAATTATCAGCAGATTCAACCCATTATTATTGAAAGAACTATGAGAAAGGTTAATTAAGGAGGAAACAGATTGAGAGCGGTAAATGTAGCAGTTTTAGGTGCAACCGGCGCTGTAGGCCAGGAAATACTGGATATATTGGCAGAGAGGGAATTTCCGATTAAATCTTTGAAGCTATTAGCTTCACCTCGTTCTGCAGGAAAAACTCTCAAGTACAATGATGTAGAGCATGTAGTTGAAGCCTTAAGTCCGGATAAGTTTGACAATGTAGATATTGCATTTTTTTCTGCAGGTTCCAGTGTAAGCAAACAGTGGGCGAAAGCAGCTGTTGAAGCTGGATGTATTGTAATTGACAATTCCAGTGCTTTTAGAATGGCTCCTGACGTTCCTTTGGTTGTTCCTGAAGTGAATAAAGATGCAATCAAGCAGCATAATGGTATTATTGCCAATCCTAATTGTTCTACTATTATTATGGCAGTAGCTATAAAGCCAATTTATGATGTGGTAGGAATAAAGAGAATTGTCACCAGCACTTATCAAGCAGTATCAGGAGCAGGTCACAGGGCTATTACCGAGTTGGAGGAACAGGTGCATGCTTATACTGATCAAAAACATATTCAAGCTGATGTTTTGCCTGTGGCCAGTTTGCCTAATCATTATCCGATTCTATTTAATGTAATCCCGCAAATAGATATTCCGGGAGACGGAGGCTATACTAAAGAAGAATGGAAAATGGTTAATGAAACACAAAAAATATTTAATGATACAAGCATGAAAATCACAGCAACTACTGTGCGAGTACCGGTAATCCGCTCTCATTCAGAGTCAATTAACATAGAGACACATGAGAAATTATCTGTGGAGGAGTGCAGAAAACTAATAGCTCAAGCTCCAGGTTTAAAGTTAGTGGATGATCTTCAAGCCCAAATTTATCCCATGCCTATTGATACATCCAAACAAGATCTTGTGTGGGTAGGACGAATCAGAGAAGATATGTCAATTGAAAGAGGTCTAAATCTATGGGTAGTAGGAGATCAAATTCGCAAAGGAGCTGCATTAAATTCTGTTCAAATCGCTGAGCATGTTATTTCAAATCAGAGGTGACTGGTATGAAAACTTGTGTGCAAAAATTTGGAGGTAGTTCATTAATATCAGTCAAGCAGCGAAAGCAGGTTGTTGATAGAATTACAAGGACAATTAATGACGGGTATCAACCTGTAGTTGTTGTATCAGCAATGGGTAGAGCGAAAGATCCTTATGCAACAGATACATTAATAGAATTAGTAAAAGAAATTAATAGTGATCCATGTTTGCGCAATATGGATATGCTGTTAAGCTGCGGCGAGATTATATCAGCAGTAGTTTTAGCAGAAACATTAAATCAATTAGGTTATACAGCAGTTGCTTTGACAGGTTGGCAGTCAGGAATTATTACAGATGAGAATTTCGGTAATGCTAGAATCTTATCGGTTAATACCGATTTAATCACTAAGTTATTAGAAGAAGGGAAAATTCCCATAGTAACCGGATTTCAAGGGTGTACTTTATCAGGGGAGGTAACTACATTAGGGCGTGGTGGAAGTGACACGACTGCTGTCGCTTTAGGGGCAGCACTTAGTTGTGATACAGTGGAAATATATACAGATGTTGACGGAGTTAAAACTGCTGATCCTCGCTTGATTCCTGATGCTCCCACCATATCGTCTATCACGTATCAGGAGATCATGGAGTTAGCTCATCTAGGTACTAGAGTAATCCACCCTAGAGCGGTTGAAATTGCTATGGAAGCTGGAATTGAGTTAAAAATTCTCGGGCTCGACCAGCTGAGTTGTGGTACAATAATACGTAAAGGGTTAAGTGGCAGAATTGATCCAAAGCAGATTTCTGATCGAGTTGTAACAGGTATTGCCCAGATAACCGGCTGTGCACATGTAAAAATCAGTGGAGTTGAAGATTTCAATAAATCACATTTGACCTTAATAATATTTGATATTTTGGCCACAAAAGGTGTTAGCGTAGATTTGATTTATCTATCTCCAAAATTAATCGCTTTTATTATTGATGATAAAATGTCTGCATTAGTAAGGGAGGTTTTAGCCGATTTAGGATTGAATATAACAGTGGACCTAGGATATGCGAAAGTATCTGTAGTGGGAGCAGGTATGCACGGTGTTCCAGGGGTAATGGCAAGAGTTGTACGAAGTCTAGACCAGGCCAATGTCCCAATTTATCAAACAACAGATTCACATGCCAATATTTCTTGCTTAATTAAAGAAAAGAAATTAGCGGCAGCTGTCAGAGCTTTGTTTGATGAATTCGAGTTGTCTAAAGAGGGGGTTAATTAAAAGTGAGAGTAGGTCAAGTTTTAACTGCAATGATAACACCGATGAAAGAAGACGGAACAGTTGATTATAATCAAGCAGTTAGGTTAGCAGAAATACTGGTTAATAACGGTTCGGATGGATTAGTACTCGGCGGAACTACTGGAGAATCTCCTACACTTAGTTTTGATGAAAAGGTCCAATTATTTTCTGAGATTGTTAATGAGTTAGGTGGTAAAACTGAGGTAATTGCCGGAACCGGTTCCTATGATACAGCACAGAGTATCGCTTTGACTAAAGCTGCTGAAAATACCGGTGTCGACGGAATTATGTTAGTGACGCCTTATTACAACAAACCATCACAAGAAGGATTATATAAACATTTTAGAACCATTGCCGAAAATTCCAGCCTGCCGATTATGCTCTATAATATACCGGGACGGACGCAAGTAAATCTCATGCCGGAAACAGTGGCAAGATTAGCTGAAATTCCAAATATTGTTGCTATAAAAGAAGCAAGTGGTGATCTAGAGCAAGTTAGTTATCTGCGTACAATTACTAATCAAGATTTCTTGATTTATTCCGGAGATGATTCACTTACTCTGCCGATACTGTCGGTTGGCGGGTGTGGAGTTGTGAGTGTAGCTGCACATCTAGTCGGTAGGCGAATAAAGGCCATGGTTGATGCCTTTTTTGCCGGTAGGGTTCAAGAAGCAACAAGTATACATCTGGAATTGCTGAAGATTTTTAGGACGCTGTTTATTACTACCAATCCAGTTCCTGTCAAACGGAGTTTGGAATATTTGGGGATTCAAACCGGTCCCGTTCGGCTGCCGCTTGTAGACTTAACTCAAGAGGAAGCCGAGAAGATTAAAGAGACATTAAGGCAGTATGGCTTGTTGGAGCACCTTTAGAAAAGGTGCTTTTTACATTTGTTAAGCCTGTATAGTTGTAAAAGCTAGTCAGTTGGTTTATAATAGGTTTAATGAGTTTGTTCGGAAAGCTATATTTTAATATTAATCTACTGAAATTTATGGGCGGCGTAGATTATTAAGGTAAGTTACATCGAACATTTCGATTCAAAAATGGAGGCTGTTATATTTATGGCGAAAAAAAACAATAAAATACGAATGATTTCACTTGGAGGAATCGGTGAAATCGGGAAAAACATGATGGTCATTGAGTCAGGTAAAGATTTAATCATAATTGATGCGGGAGTCATGTTTCCTGAGGATGATATGCTGGGAGTTGATTTAGTAATTCCCGATACTACGTATCTGGTTGAAAATGCAGATAGAATTAGAGCAATCTTTTTAACCCATGGACACGAGGACCATATCGGGGGAGTGCCGTTTTTACTTAAACAGGTAAATATTCCTGTATATGGAACAAAGCTTACCTTAGGATTACTAAAGTTAAAATTAGCAGAGCATAATCTAGAACGTTCTACAGAGTTGAAAGAAATTAAAGCCGGCGATTATATTAAAATCGGTACATTTGGTGTCGAGTTTATTCATGTTAATCACAGCATTCCTGATGTAGTAGCTTTAGCTATTCATACGCCCTTAGGAGTAATTGTATATTGCAGTGATTTTAAATTTGATCAAACTCCGATTGACGGAAAGGTAACAGATTTTTATAAGCTTGCTGAGTTAGGTCGAAAAGGAGTTCTATGTCTGCTTTCAGATTCAACCAATGCTGAGCGCCCAGGCTATACTGAATCGGAAAGAATGGTAGGCGAAACATTTGCTCGAGTTTTTGCTAGGGCAGAGGGAAGAATATTTATTGCAACATTTGCATCAAATGTTCATCGTCTGCAACAGATTGTTGATGCAGCGGTAGCTCAAGGAAGAAAAATTGGTGTAATCGGGCGCAGTATGGTCAATGTGGTATCTATTGCTCAAGAATTAGGTTATTTGAAAATACCGCAGGGAATTCTGCTTGATATTGAACAAATTGATAAGCTGCCGGCAAATAGGGTTGTTATTATTACAACCGGTTCGCAAGGAGAACCTATGTCAGCTTTAACCCGCATAGCTATGGTAGAGCATCGCCAACTTGAAATAGCTAAAGGCGATACTGTTATCATTTCTGCTAATCCGATACCTGGTAATGAAAAAAGTGTAGGCAAAATAATTAATCATTTATTTAAAGAAGGAGCTACAGTTGTTTATGAACCTCATTTAGGGATTCATACTTCAGGCCACGCTAAACAAGAAGAATTGAAACTTTTGTTAAATTTAACTAAGCCTAAGTACTTTATTCCTATTCACGGAGAGCATAGAATGTTGATGAAACATGCTGAATTAGCAGAATCAACGGGAATTCCGAAAGAAAATATCTGCATTACCGAAATAGGTTTAGTATTGGAATTCGATAAATCAGGTTTACGTGTTACCGATAGGGTGACATCAGGGCAGGTATTCGTTGATGGACTAGGTGTGGGTGATGTCGGCAATATAGTATTAAGGGATAGGCGTCAGCTTTCCAGCGATGGAATAGTTGTAGTTGTCGTCACTATTAATGGCAAGAATGGAGAAGTTATTTCAGGTCCTGATATTGTTACTCGAGGATTTGTTTATGTAAGAGAATCCGAGCAGTTAATTGAAGAAGCTCGAGGCAGAGTCCGGCAGGTGTTAATGGAGTGTGAAGAACAAGGAATTAAAGAATGGGGCGTTTTAAAGCAGAGTATGCGCGAAGTACTATTCCGTTATTTTTATGAAAAAACAAAAAGACGCCCAATGATTCTCCCGGTGATTATGGAAGTATAAGTAAATGATTATTTTCATGTTTTGATCCTCATACTATATTTACTATGAGGAAAGGACTGAAGTTATGGAATTGTTCCAAGAAGGGCATCGTAATAATGATAGTTTTAGTCAACTTAGCAGTCAAGGCAATCAGGATCTTGCCCGGCATTCTGCTTTGCAGAATATTCGAAATTTAGGTCAGATGAATTTACCGGACGGCTCATCTGCTTTTCATGTTTTACCTGTTATTGGACAAATTGAGGGGCATCTTGTGTTACCTCCGCGCAATAAAACTACTAAGTATGAGCATGTGATTCCACAGCTGGTAGCTATAGAACAAAATCCCCGCATAAAAGGTCTGCTGATTATTCTTAATACGGTAGGTGGAGATATTGAGGCAGGATTAGCCATTGCTGAAATGATTAAATCAATGTCGAAACCGGCTGTTTCATTGGTCCTCGGCGGCGGACATTCTATCGGCACTCCTATAGCTGTGGCAGCGGATTATTCGTTTATTGCTGAAACGGCTACTATGACTATTCATCCGATTAGACTTACCGGATTAGTGATCGGTGTCCCTCAGACCTATGATTATTTAGATAAAATGCAGAAGCGCATTATTAAATTCATAGTGGATAACTCTCGCGTGTCTGTACAGCAGTTACAGGAAATGATGTTTCGAACCGGTGAATTAGTCCGAGATGTAGGCACAGTATTAATTGGTGAAGAGGCTGTTCATTGCGGTCTGATTGATGAAGTAGGCGGTTTAGGAGCAGCAATAAGTAAACTGAGGATACTTGCTGAGAATTTGGAAAATATTGATGCTCAGCGTCAATTTCAACCCTTTGCCTGCCAGTATTCACCTTTTGTATACACGGGTATAGGGAGGAATTGATATGCTTTATTCCATCATTCCTAATGAAGAGATTTGGGCAGAAACAGACGAAGTTGGCATCTATGAATTGTCTATAAATGGCTGTAGGATGCAGGTAGCTTCGGTAGATGGAAATAGCGGTGTATTGATTCGTATTCTCAGTACTGATCCGCAGGACTACTTAAATCCGAAGTATCAACCAGGTACGTCAATACCTTTTATCCGGGATTAACAAGACGTATATTCATGTTAGCAGCTGCATATATTTTCCCATGGGGATTTTAGCATTACTGTTAAAGCTTGGTTTTAGTTTGTTGATTTTCATGATAAGTTTGCGGTTAATCAGTTACAGTGTTCAAGCAGCTATTGGCCGACGGTTACGTCGATTTTTGAAGATATTGACTTATAATCCGCTCATTAGCGTAATATCCGGTGCCATTGTTACAGCAGTATTGCAGAGCAGCAGTATGGTTGCAGCATTGATGGTAGCTTTAGTAAATGCTGGAGAACTTAGTTTAAAACAAGCCTTTGGTGTCATTTTAGGTGCTAATATCGGGACGACGATTACAGCTCAGATTATTACCGTGAATGTATCTCAATTAGCAATACCTATTTTGATCTGCGGGCTTTTTTTGTTGCCTTGGAATAAGCAGTGTAGTTCTATCGGTGCAGTGTTGGTTGGATTCGGAGGTCTGTTTATTGGTCTTGAATCAATGAGGTTTAGCTTACTGCCCTTATTGGAACAGCCGATAATCAGGCAAGGCTTAATAGATTTAAGCTCCAATGTTTATTATGGTGTTTTAATAGGAATTGTCATTACTGCAGTTGTGCAGTCAAGCAGTGCTGTAACTAGTATGGTTATAGTACTGGCGAGAGTAAATGCAATATCTTTGTTGGGGGCAGTGGCCGTTGCACTTGGAAGTAATATTGGAACAGTAGCTACCACTATTATTGCCGGCATTGGCATGTCTAAGGAAGCCCGAGCCACAGCTTATGCTGATTTATTATTTAATGTCTTAGGCGTTATTATTGTTCTTCCTGTGATTTATCAATTTACATATTTAATTTCATTAACAGCAGCAAGTGTACCAAAACAAATTGCTAATGCGCACACCTTATTTAATGTTGTCACAGCTGTATTTGGACTTCCGCTGATAAATACTTTATCTAAGGTTACTCGTAGATGGGCAGGAATAACAGAGTAAAGCAAGAAATAGAAATAATAAAATATTTTAGGAGTTGTTTATAAATGAATCTGCTGGAGGCTGTCTTTTTAGGATTGGTTCAGGGGTTAACTGAGTTTTTACCAGTGAGCTCATCTGGGCATTTAGTGCTGTTTGGTGCGTTATTAGGAATAGAAGAACCGACAATCGTATTTGAAATACTACTTCATTTTGGAACGCTGATTGCTGTCTTTGTTGTTTTTTGGTCTGATATAATTGATTTACTTAAGGCAGCTTATAAACTTATATCCCAGCCGAAACGGTATAAACAGTTGATGAATGAAGATGCTAATGTACGCATTGTCTTAGGAATAATTCTCGGTACTATACCCGTTGTTATAGTTGGCTTTTTATTTAAAGATTTTATTTCTCAATTATTTAATGCTCCAGTAGTTGCTGGCTTAATGCTGATTGTTACCGGAACAATACTCTACATTTCAGATAAAGCTTATACAGACGAAAAGCCAGCAAAGGCCATTGAGCCAAAAGACGGACTAATAATAGGATTAGGTCAAGCTGTTGCAGTGATTCCTGGAATTTCCCGTTCGGGTACTACAATAGCAGTAGGGCTATTAAGAGGAATTCAGCGAGAAAGTGCTGCGAAATTTTCATTTCTTTTAAGTATTCCGGCAGTTTTAGGGTCCCAAATTTTGGCACTAAGTGAAGTATTTGCTGCCCAAACAGTTACCACTCCTTTTTGGGTAATGGCTGTAGGGACCTTAGTATCAGCAGTTACCGGATATTTTGCTATTAAACTGCTATTAAATATTTTACAAAAAAGAAAGCTGGTATTCTTTTCGTATTATACATGGTTTGTTGGCTTATTAGTGGTGTTTTTAAGTTTGAAATAAGCAGGAAAGCATGGATTCTTTAGCGAACTTGTTGTTTATAGCTTAATCATTGAAAATTATAGGAGAGACAGAGAATGGATTTATCTTTCAATCTGTCAACTGTTCGCACAAGAATTGCCCAAGCCTGTGCTCGTGTTGGGCGAGATCCCAAATCAGTTAAGTTACTTGCCGTAACGAAAGCGGTCAGTGATGATGTTGTAGCTGAATTATTGCGACTTGGAATAAGTTCTTTTGGAGAAAATCGTGTTCAGCAGGGCAGGAAGCGAGCTGAGTTGTTTCCGCAAGCAGATTGGCATTTAATAGGGAGTCTTCAAACGAATAAAGTTAAACACTGTCAAGATTTTTCATTGATTCACTCTCTTGATAGGTTGAAATTAGCTGAGGAATTAAACTCACGGGCTGTAAAATGGCAAAAATCAGTTGATGTTCTAATTCAAGTTAATATTTCTCGAGAAGCATCTAAGCATGGTTTACCAGTGGAAAAGGTATGTGAATTTGCAAAAAGAGTTACTCAAGAATTTGAGTATCTAAATTTATGCGGACTGATGGGAATGGCTCCATTTACTGAACCGGAAAAGACCCGAAATTGTTTTCGGGAATTGGCTGATCTTCAACAGGAGTTAAAAGTGAAAGTGAAGCCGGATCTGGAAGTGTTATCTATGGGAATGAGTAACGATTTTGAGGTAGCTGTTGAAGAAGGCTCAACGCTGGTGAGAATTGGTTCAGCCTTATTTAAAGGGGAGGTTTAACAAATGGCATCAGTATTTGATAAGGTGTTAATTTTATTAGGTGTACGCGATGAGGAAGGTGAAGACGAGAAAGTTGAAGAAAATTTGGAGTCTTTGCCAACACGAAAAAGAAATGAGCCCAGAATACGCAAAAGCAATCTTGTTAGCCTTGAAGGCGGAGTTAAGCAGGTGCGTATGATGATTATTGAACCAAACGAATTTGAAGAAGTACGTACATATGTGGATCACCTTAAGAACAAACATCCTTTGATCATTAGATTAACTCATTTGAGTGTTGATGAAGCAAGGCGAATTGTAGATTTTATGAGTGGTGCCACTTATGCAGTTGATGGTAATATGCGTAAGTTAGGCGACATGATTTTTTTCTTTGCTCCACAATCAGTAGTGATCGAAGGAGAGTTAGAGGCCTCAATATTTGACTTAAAGGAGTTTGAAGAATGAAAATAGGGATTGTAGGTGTTGGGGCAATGGGCGGAGCGATTGTCTCAAGATTACTACAGCATACATGGAAATCTCAGACCGATTTTCAGCTGGTAATCTGCGAACTGGATCTGCATAAGCGACAGCAGTTTGAAGATTATGACTGCGTCGTTGCCACCGATAAAATCAGCAATTTAAATAACTGCGATATGGTAATTGTAGCTGTAAAGCCTAAAGCTGTTGCAGATGTTCTTACTCACATAGCTGGGCTTGATATTTCTATTGTTGTCTCAATTGCTGCTGGAATATCCATCGCTGAATTGACTAAAATTAGCAATAAACCAGTGGCTCGAGTTATGCCTAATACTCCCTGTAAGATCGGTGAAGGTATTTCTGCGGTTGCTTTTTCCGAGGATGTTCAAGCGGAAGAAAGAAACAAAGTTAAGCAGCTATTTGCGGTGTTAGGTGAGATAGTGGAGGTAGAAGAGAGACTATTTCCTGTAGTAACAGCTTTAAGCGGATGTGGGCCAGCTTATGTTTATCTTATGATTGAAGCGTTAATTGATGCTGGCTGTGCTCACGGCTTAATGCGGGATACAGCTAAAAAATTGATTGTAACAACATTTATCGGTTCTGCCAAACTGCTGCAGGAATCTTCCTTACATCCTGCAGTGCTTAAAGATCAAGTTACATCCCCACAAGGCGTTACCGTTCAAGCACTGCATGTACTAGAGCAGAAGGGCTTACGCGGTATTTTGTGGGATGCGGTTAATCAAGCCGTTAACAGCACTAAGGAGTAAATATAATATTTTAAAAGGATGATGTTTTCAATGTTAATTGCATTGGTTAACAGTATTTTTAATGTCTATCACTTAATTCTATTGGCGCGGGTGTTTATGAGTTGGCTGCCTAATTTAGACCCGACTCATCCGGTTGTTATGTTTTTATATGGAGTAACAGAACCAGTACTGCGTCCGATTCGTAATTTACTGCCTACAGGAACAATGTTTGATTTTTCACCTATTGTTATATTTTTGCTTTTACCCATTGTTCAGAGGTTGGTGATACAGCTGCTGGCAGCGTTCTTATATTAATTATAAATATATATTTAGAAGAAAGTCAGACAAGGAGTGTTTATTGAGTGGATAGGCAAAGACTGACTGCCCATCTTGTAGACGATCATGAAAAAAGCATTGCCCTTGCAGTTATTGATGCTGCCGAGTTAGCGTGGAAAACCAATCATGTTCAGGTAACCTGTTTCTATGATCCCTATGAGCAAAAAGTAGCCAAGAGTGTGTTATCTCTTATTCCAGAAGTAAATGTACTAACATTTGGCGGATATCGTCGAGCTGAACGCAATCGATTAGCAATAACACCGCAGTTTTTTCTAACTGAAGCTGTTAAATTGCCGATTAGAGTTATTGAGGTCAAAGGCAATTTTGATTTTGTAAAAATTTCACATAGGGATTTTCTTGGTTCGCTGTTGGGTTTAGGCATAAAAAGAAATAAAGTCGGGGATTTACTCTGCCAGGATGACGGATGTCAAGTAATAGTTGCCGATGAGATTGCTGACTATATTTTACTTAATTGGAAGAAGGTTCATCAAGTTCCAGTGCGGATTTCAGAGATCGATCCTCAGCAGTTGGTTGTCGAACCCGAGAGGGTTAAAGAGATTAAAACTACTGTTGCATCAATGCGGCTGGATGCTATTGCAGCCTCGGGTTTTGGTTTATCAAGAACAAAAATGGCACGTGAGATAAAGGGTGAGCGAGTCAAGGTTAATTGGAAAGTTATAAGCAATCCTGCTTATGATATTAATGTGGGAGATGTGCTTTCAGTTCCAGGCCGCGGCCGAGTTGTTGTGAAGCGAATAACTGGAACAACTAAAAAAGGGAGGACGGGATTAATTTTGCAGCGATTAATTTAATGTGATTAACATAAGACTGCAAGACTAAAACATAGGAGGAAGGCTTAATGTTAAAACCGATTGATATTCATAATGCGGAGTTTAAGCGTTCATTTAAAGGGTATAATGAAGAAGAAGTAGATAATTTTCTAGCGAAGATTCTCAGTAAATATGAGTCTATATATCAGGAAAACAAGGAATTATATGATCGGGTAAAAGAATTAGAAGAGGAAATCCGCAAATACCAAAGTAAAGAAGACGATATCTACGGTTTGATTACATTAACACGAGAAACCGTGACAGAGGCTAAACAAATTGCCGCTCAGCATGGTCAATCTGTTGTTGATGAAGCCACTGCTAAAGCTAAGGCAATTATTGAAGAGGCCAAAGGGCAGGCAGAGCAGATATTAAGAGACAGCGAAAGACAGTTAGAACAAAAGCAGAGGCGTATTAAGGAATTAGTTTCTAAAGAGCAGGAGTTCAAGAATAAAATGCGGACGCTGATGGAAACATTTTGGGCTATGCTTGAAGATTTGGATGCATATTCATCATTAGTGGATGATGAAGTTGAAACAACAAAAGTATATAAAGAATTAGCTACAGCAGATGCACATTTTGATGCTGAGGAAATTGATTGTTAACACTTGACTTTGATTGTTAGTATCTAGTATAATTAAGCAAAACGTTGAAGAGGAAAGTATAAGAAGTAAGAGGTTATAGCGAACCGGGGAGGGTGGAAGCTCGGCACCAATTCTTCTTTAGAAGATCACCTCGGAGTTGGCAGCCTGAAAGTTGCAGTAGGGCTGCTCGGTTGTTCCGTTACAGCTATTGAGTGAAGGCTTTTAGAGTCTTAACTAGGGTGGTACCGCGAGCTGCTCTCGTCCCTGAATTTTGGGGAAGAGAGTTTTTTTATTTAGGAGGCGATTAATGTTGGAAAAAACAGACTATCAAAAAACGTTAAAATTACCAAGAACTGATTTTCCTATGCGGGCAAAATTACCAAAACGCGAGCCGGAGATGCTAAAATTCTGGCAGGAAAATGATTTTTATAATCAGTTACAAGAGGAAGGAGAAAAACTCGGATTACCAAAGTATATTTTACATGATGGGCCGCCCTATGCTAATGGACACATTCACATCGGAACCGCAATGAATAAGATTCTTAAAGATCTTGTTATTCGTTCTCGTTCCATGGATGGCTATCGTGTTCCATATGTTCCCGGATGGGATACTCATGGTTTACCTATTGAACTTCGGGTTATTAAGGATCTAGGAAAGGCTAGGGAAAAAACTTCAGTGTTAGAATTACGGCAGAGATGTCGAGAATATGCACTGAAATATTTAGATATTCAAAGAGAAGAGTTTAAACGTTTAGGTATTTGGGGAGATTGGGATAACCCCTATCTTACTCTCACACCAGAATATGAAGGAAAACAGATTGAGCTCTTCGGTGAAATGGCTGAAAAGGGTTTTATTAATAAAGCACTTAAGCCTGTATATTGGTGTGCAGATTGTGCAACTGCATTGGCTGAGGCGGAGATCGAATATGAAGAGCGCCGCTCACCGAGTATCTATGTACGGTTTGCCATAAAAGACGGTAAAGGGGTTGTTGAGGAAGATGATACTTATTTTGTGATCTGGACAACAACGCCATGGACTATACCGGCAAATCTTGCGATTTGCTTAAATGCTAATTTGGATTATGTTGTTATTAATACCGAGAAGGGTAATTTAATTGTTGCCAAAGGTTTACTAGAGAACTTTGCTGAAGCTGTAGAGCTGGAACATTATGAAATTGTTCAAGAATTTAAAGGTTCTCGATTAGAAAACATAATCTGTCGTCATCCGTTATTTGACAGAGAATCACCGATAATTTTAGGAGATCATGCAACATTAGAAGCCGGTACCGGTTGTGTTCATACTGCACCAGGACA
>JAAZMN010000132.1 GCA_012798795.1 Bacillota bacterium
GCAGTGTCATACTGCCATAAACTTCCGGTTGGCGAGTACCCAACATATTTAGATTTGGTCCATTAACTAATAAAATCTCCTCCATTTAGGTTCCTCACTATCTAACTAATTTTATTATTTTCTCTGTAATTTCCCCTATTGTTAATTCTGAGGTATCAATTTCATAGTCAGCTGCAAACTGATAAAACTCGTTGCGTTTTGATAATAAATGATTGATCTTTGCCATCGGATCTGGTGTATTTAACAGCGGACGTTTAGTATTATTTTTAACCCGCTGCCAAATCACATCGGTAGATGCCTGCAGCCAAATTACTTTACTTCCTCGCAAGCGACTCTCATTTAAAATCCTGCGGCTTTTATTTAAAGTAACGATACCCCCTCCTGTGGCTACCACTTGATAAGACTGCCTTAAAATCCTCTCTATTATCTCCGATTCTAATTGGCGAAAATAATCTTCACCTTTATTCTTAAACAAATCGGCAATACTGCATCCAGTAAGTTTTTCAATTTCCAAATCAGAATCAATAAAACTCCAACCTAGTTTACAGGCACAAGCCTTACCAACTGCAGTTTTCCCCACACCCATAAATCCAATTAACACTATATTATTTACATTTTTTGCTTGTAACACCAATATCCTCCAAAATGATCAGTTTTAAAAACTTTCTCTAAAGCAACCGGGAAATCCTGCTAATAAAAAAACAACTCCTATAATTAGGAGCTGCCTAAGCTTAATTGATATTTTCTTTTCTCAGCCGGTTTTTTAGCAAAATACAAAATGATATTTACACCGTGACTTTGATTTTTAATGCTAATATCCACTAATTGACATAAGCTAATCCTTGGATCTTCCTTCCGCAGCTTTCTTACCGTCTGCTTTGTTAAAGCTAAAATACTGTCGATATCGGAATATGGAATACTCGTTTCAAATGTATATAATTGCATTCATCTACTCTCCTTCTGCTCACCTGACAATAAATTTGATTGTCTCACTACCAGTATAAGCAGAAAAGATTAATACTATTCCGTTTTATTATTTTTTGGGCCAACCAAATTAGGACGCAAGCCAAACCTAACTCCGGAAGGGATGATTAACTGACAAGTAACTTTATTTTTTCGCACTGATACCCATCCTAAACCATGTACAATTAGATCATAATTAGGCGGTATTTCCACTATATATTCAACCCAATCAATTTCTCTTAAACAGTGACAGCCCAGCTTTAATCGATTATCGATACTATTTACGTTGGCTATCTGCCAAGGAAACTCAGAAGCAGTAAACCCAATAATTGTTGTTTCATCAACTAAATTCACTGGTATAACCGCAGCAAAGCCCCATATCGCAAGTCCGCTTTTAAATCTCACGTTATTATATAATGTTACATTAATCTTTTTACTCCCAATGAGTTTAACAGCACAATCTTTACATACAATATCTGTTAATCGACCCTGTGGCACTAATCCGGGAGAATCGCTCAATACTTTATTGTCAGTAAGCATTCTTTTAACACAGTTTATGGTAGTACCGGGAAAACGTGCAGAAACAGGAGCCTGTTCTGGCAAAATTTCCAGATTTTCTAAGACTCTGCCAATTAGTGTAGATTTACCTGCATTAGTTACCCCAATTACCATCCAATTCTGCTCACTAGACTTAGTAAGTTTTACAGCCAGCTTATCTATTCCATATCCAGTAATGCTGCTGACACAGATTATCTCCTCGGTAATACCATGCCTTTTTAACCTAGCTTGTGCCCATCTTTTCACTTCATCGGCACCGGTTTTCGATGGCAGTAGATCAATCTTATTAATTACAATCAATCCGGTCTTATCAACAAGAAGTTCATGAAGATTATGAGGTAAGCTGGCATCAAAATCTACAATATCCAAGATAATCAACAAACCATCAGCCCACTGTAAACCTGCATCAATAGCTTTTTCCACTTTGATAAATGCCTTGGGATTAATATCGATTCCATAATGTTTAATTTTATAACATCTTTGACAGATTAACTTACCGCAGCGCTCATCTTTGCCAAGATGAGCAGGCAGATACCCTACCTCAGTTTCATCTTCCGACTGAAAATATGCACCGCAACCCGGACACTGCCTCGACTTCATCATTTAATGCTCCTCCGCTCCTCCATTGCGCTTATTGACCATTTCCGCCCCGATCAATCCTTTTTTAACAAATCTGCGCAGCATGCGCTTCTCAATTTTTCGCACCATGCGTGTTGTGCCGAACTCTTTTTCACTTAGAGGATTGATCAAAATAGTGTAGATCCCCAAACGATTAGCTCCTAATACATCGGTGAACAACTGATCTCCAACCATCGCCACTTCATGAGGCATAAGATCAAGTATCTCTAGGGCACGCCAAAAAGGGCTACGCTTAGGTTTAAATGCTCTAATAACAGCCGGAATGCCAATGCTTTTGGCGAAATACCTAACACGGCGCGGTCTGCCATTAGAAACCAAGCATATCTTAAACCCTTGAGCTCTTGCAGTATCTATCCATGTCTTAAACTCCAAACCTAATTCATCACTATCATACTTTACCAGAGTGTTGTCTAGGTCAAGCAAAAGACCGCGAATACCTAGTTCTGCCAAGACCGAAAATTCTATATCCGTTGCTTTATTAGCTATTTGATTCGGTAATAGTACTTTCATACAAAACTCCTTTTATCAAGCTCTTTTACTTATTATACCACATATACTAGTTCACAATAAAAAAGAGAAATCCTTTTAAGTATTTCTCTTTTTATTCTAAGCACATTTTTTCATGCAGTTTAGTCAAGGCTCTCTTCTCTATTCGAGATACATAAGAACGAGATATGCCCATTATTTTACTAATTTCACGTTGAGTTTGACGTTCATGCTTTCCAAGTCCGTAACGTAACTCAAGCACTAATCTTTCCCGATTACTCAGACACTGTAATTTTTCATGTAATAAAGCTCGATCTACTTGCAATTCTACCTTTTCAAAGACATCATCTGCCCCTGTACCAAATATATCCAGCAAACTAATTTCATTTCCTTCCCGATCTGAGCCAATGGGCTCAAACAGCATAACCTCTCGCTTTAATTTCTTTGCAGAACGCAAGTGCATCAGCACCTCATTTTCAATACATCGGGCTGCATAAGTAGCTAACCTAGTCTGCTTTGTAACATCATAGGTATTAATGGCTTTAATTAATCCTATTGTCCCTATTGAAATTAGATCCTCTAAATCCTCGCCTTTTTTATCAAATTTCTTAACTATGTGTGCAACTAACCTGAGATTACGCTCTATTAAAACATTGCGGGCTTCCTCATCTCCTGCACTCATCTGAGCCAGTAATTCAGCTTCTTCATTCTGCGTAAGAGGTTTGGGAAAAACATTGTTATTTGCTATGTAGGAAACAAGTATACCAATTGCTTCAAATACCCAACTAATGGTAACCGCGGCAAATGAGGAAAACACTGTTCCACCTCCCTGTAAAAGCTAAAAACTCCTTACTAGACATTTTATGAATAGAGAGGGGGAAATGTGTCTGTCCAGCTGCTTAATTATAGATAAATAAGCTTATATTGGGCTTGTCATCTACAAAAGCTGCTGTGCCTGTTTTATACCGTCTAACTTGTTCTGTGTCTTCTTAAGATAATGGACTGCTCCAATACTGTCTGCCAGTTGGTATGCCTTGCTATAGCAAAATCGCGATAATGAATGATTTTCTTTATTTAAATAATAATCACCAAATCTAATGAACAATCTTATTTTCTTCTTAGGTGATTGTGGTAAATGCCATAATAAACATAAAAACCACGTACCTGTGTCTTCCATTAACTCACTCCGCTTTTAAAAATGCAAATTTTATAAACAGATTAGCATGCTTTCCAAGAAAATGCAAGTTTAATTTACTTCCTCAAATTCTAGATGTTTCCGTTGACTTAAATTCTTACTCATGTTATCCTGACAAGCGTTAAGACAGTAGTGAAATACCATCCTCAACTGTGAAACATTAATTTCCTTTTAGGAGGGATTTATATGAGAAAGAAACTAACTAGATATTTGGCAGCAGCAATTTTACTATTAGTTGGATTTACATCCTTAACAGCTAGTACCCAAAAGCAAATCCATCAAAGTAGTATTTCCGGTTCCATCACTGCCTGCGAATCCAACCTGCCTTTAGTTAAAGGAACTATTACAATAGGAAATGAAACTGTTGAAATTAAAAATGGCTATTTCATAATTGAAAATGTACCTGTGGGAAAACAAAAATTGATAATTGACTGTCCCTTTCGTAAAAAAGTTGACACAACTATCAACATTAAACCGGGGAATAACAATCTGGACGTATCAGTAGATACTGTTTTCAACCAAGAAGAAATCGATATCCTAGCTAAAATCACCAGAGCTGAAGCAGAAGGTGAAGCAAAAACAGGTAAAATTGCAGTTGCAGCAACCATTCTTAACCGTGTGCACAGTAATAACTATCCAGCAACTATTAAGGCGGTAGTATATCAATGTATTAACGGTAAATACCAGTATTCACCTGTACGCGATGGAAGAATTAATTTATCACCCCGCACCGAGGATTATCAGGCAGCATATCAAGCTCTAGCTGGCAGTGACCCTAGCTTAGGCGCAACCGGATTTTTTAATGCAGCAAAAACAAAAGATCAATGGGTCAGAGCACATCCAGTAACTGTCAGAATTGGACAGCATACTTTCTTCAGCTACTAAAGTCATTCCATTATGGCTGTGAATTAAAAAAAGCTGTTTACCATAATAGTAAACAGCTTTTTATCTAATCTATATTATTCGCCGCCCATACCAGATGTACCCATTGTTTCTACAATTTGACTTTGGTTAATTACAAAAACTATAATTGGAACCGACATCATAACAAGTGTAATTGCTGCGGCAACGCCTTGGCGGGCTATTCCACCTGCTGCCACCTGATTGAGTGCATAAGGTAGAGTTTTCAGTTCCTCTTTATAAATAAACATGCCCCCGGTTTCTTTCCATAAATTCTGGAATACAAGGATTATCAAGGTTAACCACGCTGGTTTAACCATAGGCATTACAATTTGAGCATAAATACGAAACTCACCTGCACCATCAATCCTAGCTGCTTCTACTAAGGAATCCGGCACCATAGCTTTAATAAAATTCCGCATCAAATACAAACCCAAAGTCCACTGCCATTGAGGAACGACCACAGCCCAATAAGTATTAACCCATCCTAACCACGAAATTGTTAAATAATTGGGTATAGCAGTTACGGCAGGAGTAAACATCAGAGCTAAGACAATAACTTCATTCATGATTTTTCTACCTGGAAATTCATGTTTAGCTAAAGCATAGGCTGCCAACGAACCTGCAAGTAAATTCCCCATCATACCGATAACTACTATAAATATAGAATTAAAAAAGTATCTCGTCATCGGTACCCAAGATTTACTCATAAAAACAAACAGATCATGAAAATTATTCATGGTAGGTTTTCTTACCCA
>JAAZMN010000133.1 GCA_012798795.1 Bacillota bacterium
AGCAAAAGCTATGGAAGAAAAAAAGGCTGACGATATTATAATCATGAAAATGAATGATATTATGGTTGAAACTGATTATTTTGTAATCGGGGACTGTTCGTCGTTTACTCAAATGCGAGCTGTATCCAGCTCTGTCCTGGAAGGTTTGGAGCAATTAGGAGTGACCCCCAGAGGGCAAGAAGGGCGAAACGACAGCCAGTGGATGTTGTTGGATTATGGAGATGTTATTGTCCATATATTTCTAGATAGTGAACGGGAATATTATAATCTGGAAAAATTATGGGCAGATGCTGAGAAGATACCTTTTTAGGATTACAAATAATTCAAGGATGTGCTGTTGTGATGAAAAAGTCGAATTCCCGAAATCGTGCAGATGCTGATCGAGCTTATACATACCTAGCTCAATACTATGATCTGCTGATGGATATTGATTATCATAAGTGGGTTACGTACTTAGAGCGAATATGGCAGGGTTTTGGCATTAAAGCAGTTAAGATTCTTGAATTAGCATGCGGAACGGGAAACATCACAATTCCATTAGCTCAAAAAGGATATCAGGTTACAGCAGTTGACTGCTCAAAGGCGATGATTGACAAAGCCAAGAAGAAGGCAGAAGATGCTGAGCTGCAAATAGAATTTATAGAACATGATATGCGGACCTTATCAGTTGAAGACCAATTTGATGTAGTGCTTTGCTGCTGTGATTCGCTTAATTATTTAACTGAAATTTGGGATTTATCTGCTTTTTTTAAACAGGCCTATGTTCATACAAAACCGGGAGGCTTATTGTTATTTGATCTGAATTCGGAGATGAAATTGCGGGAGATTTACGGCAATCAATTCTATGCGGAACTGGGCGATGATTTTAGTTATTTTTGGGATAATAACTTTGATGAGCAGACTGAAATTTGCAGAATGGAATTAACGTTTTTTATTCATTTGGACAATAACTTGTATCAGCGTGTGAGTGAAATACATTTTGAAAAGCTGTGGCGTCCGCAAACAATATTTAACTATCTGCAGGCAAATAACTGGCAGGTAATGGGTTATTATGGTTTTTTAACCTGGGAAGAACCAGGTAGTGATGAAGAGCGATGGCAATTTGCGGCACGAAAAGAAGTGTAAATATAATGGGAGTGCTTAAATCAGCACTCCTTTTAAATTTTTATAATTCTGATTACCGGCAGCAGCCTCTTTTTCGGTATGGTTGCCGGGCAAAGTATTTCACAGCTTGATCAGTTGATTTTTTTAGTAAAAGCTGTTGATTTACATTAGTGAGGGCTTTACAGGGCTTAGATTGATATTGCATCAGACCGTGGTGAAATTGAGATTTGACCTGCTTAACCCACAGATTTTTTATCATTGAAAGTCACCTCCATTTATACCTTAATACAAATTATGCTTGTTAAGTTGTAGAGGTGAGTGGGTACAGATTTAATAAACCGAGACTTCGCAGTAATACACGGAGTCTCGGCTTGTTATGTTGTTTAATTACGAGGTAGGTGTTCTGAAGTTTGATAGACTTGTTTGGGTTGCTTGATTAGCCAGTGCTTGTTCAGCCGAAGCAATCATTTTGCGGACCATATGTCCGCCGACAGCACCGCATTCTCTTGATGTGATGTTGCCCCAATACCCGGTTTTATACTCTGGATTAATATTCAGTTCTTGAGCAACTTCGTATTTGAATTGATTAAGAGCGTGATAAGCTTGGGGAACAAGCTTTTGATTTGTTGTACTGGAACCTTGAGCCATTTATAACACCTCTCCTATAGTTTATTGTATTGTTTGTCGATTATAGATTACCCTTAAAGGTAAATTTATATCAACATATTATTTTGGAAAAAGCGGTAAATTCTTGCACTAGGTTTACGAAGTCCAATTGTTGATGCAGGAATCCTAAATAATTGTGTGGAAATTAGTATTGAACTATAAACAAGTAATATTTGTAAAAGAAGTTTTAATAATTTAGGTATTTTAAGGGGTGAATTAGTATTGTTATTAAAAACATTTCCGCGAGGCGGCAGTGATATTCCGCAGCGTAAGGAGGCTACCAAAAATAAGGCTATTGCAGTTTGTCCAGCTCCTAAAAGAGCGGTTATTTCAGTCAATCAGCATATTGGTACACCTTGCGAACCAGTGGTAGATGTTGGAGATTCCGTTAAAATTGGTCAAAAAATTGGCGAATCAGCAGCTTATATTTCAGCACCGATTCATGCTAGTGTTTCCGGTGAGGTTGTGGGGATTGAAGATTACACTGTATTAGACGGAACAAAAGCACGCTGCATAGTTATTGAAAATGACGGGCTTGAGCAGTTATATGCCGGTGAGAGCAGTGATTATACCAAAATGAGTCCGCAGCAGATTGTCTTAGTGATTAAAGACGCTGGCATAGTAGGAATGGGAGGAGCTGGTTTTCCTACTCATGTAAAATTATCGCCAGCAAAACCTGTAGACACAGTTATCATCAACGGTGCCGAATGTGAACCATATTTAACGTGTGATCATCGTCTAATGGTTCAGCAGCCAGCTGCGATAATTGACGGTTTAAAAGCGATGATGAAAGCTTTAGGAGCAAAACGGGGTATTATTGGTATTGAAAATAATAAACCGGATGCGGTTAAAATAATGAAAAATATGGCTGATATTTCAGCTGACATCAGCGTCGTCCCTTTGAAGGTTAAATATCCGCAGGGTGCAGAGAAGCAGTTGATTAAAGCTGTACTGGAGCGAGAAGTACCGTCAGGTTGTTTGCCTGCAGAAGTAGGCTGTATTGTCAGTAATGTTCATACTGCTGTTTCAGTGACCGAAGCAATTAATCAAGGGATTGGTTTATATCAAAGGGTTTTAACAGTAAGCGGTAGTTTGATACACGATCCACGTAATGTGCTGGTTAGAATTGGAACTCCAATTAAACAGGTTATAGATTTTTGCGGAGGTATGATTAAACCGCCGCCGGTAGTTATTGCTGGAGGTCCGATGACAGGCAAACCTATTGTTGACTTATCAGCTCCGGTAGTTAAGTGTTTATCGGGAATTTTAGTATTACGTGAAGATGAGATAGATTTTGAAAGAAATGATCCTTGTATCCGCTGTGCACGCTGTGTTGATAGCTGTCCGATAGGACTACAGCCAAACTTTTTGGCTGATCTTTGTGAAAAGGGACTGATAGAAACAGCTGAGGATTATCACATTATGGATTGCATTGAATGTGGATTATGTTCATTTATTTGTCCTGCTTATCGCGGATTATGTAATTCAATTAAAAAGGGCAAAACAGCTCTTAAGATGAAAAAATCGGTTGGGTAGTGGAGGTGAATCTATTATGGAAGGTAAACAAATATTACATGGACCTGTAATTAGAACGGCAGATACAACTAAGCGTATAATGTGGGATGTTGTGTTGGCTTTGATTCCAGCTTGGATTGCTGGTGTAATATTTTTTGGGGTTCAAGCTGTATGGATTGTTATTCTCAGTACATTTACTGCGGTTATTACAGAAGCACTAATTCTGCGGTATCCTTTCACTTTAAAGACTATATTTGGAGACGGTAGTTCAGTTGTTACCGGTTTATTATTAGGACTAATATTACCGTCGACGGTTCCCTGGTGGATTCCGATTATTGGTTCTGTATTTGCAATAATTTTAGGCAAACTCATTTATGGCGGTTTGGGTAATAATATTTTTAACCCGGCATTAGTAGGGCGAGCAATTTTAGCGCTGGGTTTTACTTCGCATATGGTAAAATATGCGGCACCTTTTGATGCGGTTACTCAAGCTACTCCATTAATGGTAATGCGTAAATTTGATTGGTCATTAATATGGGGAAATGTCGGAGGCTGTATTGGTGAAACATCGGTTATTGCCATATTACTCGGTGGTTTATACCTTTTTTATCGCGGTCATATCGGATGGCGCATTCCCCTCGGTTGTCTGGTGACGGCTTTTGCAACTGCTTGGTTATGGGGACTTGATCCTTGGATGGCAGTTACCGCTGGCGGACTTTTGTTTGCAGCAGTATTCATGGCCACCGATATGGTTACCTCACCGGTTACGCCTATGGGGAGGCTGCTTTTTGGATGTGGGTGTGGTTTCTTGACTATATTTTTAAGACGGTTTACCGCATTTCCTGAAGGAGTTACCTTTGCGGTATTGATTATGAATGCTGTGGTACCGCTTTTGGATAGGCTTACTGTGCCGGTAATTTTTGGTGCGAGTAAATCTCGTGAACAGCGTTTTCGCACTACTGCTGCAGTGGTTGTAATTATTATTATCGCCGGATGTGTATTGGCTGTTATAAATAAAAATGTACCAGAACATAAAATGACTGCTGCTGAAGGTGTATATTTACCGCTGGCAGAAACTCTTGGCAGTGAGGATTATCAGTTGGCAACCATTGAGGATAAAGTTTATTATTATGTGGGAGATTATGAAGCTCCTGAAAAAGTAGGGTTTATCGGTTCAGAACAAGGATATCATGGTCCCATCTATTTTTATCTGGTGGTTGATGGCAGTGGTAGTATTTTGCATCTTCAGATTTTAAGTCATAGTGATGATCCCGGACTGGGAAGTTTAGTAACTCGGGATACATTTTTAGATCAATTTATCGGTTTAAATTATGAAAATGATTTGACGTTAGGGGCTGACGTTATGGGTGTGACAGGTGCTACCATATCTTCAAGAGCTGTGATTAGCGGTATTAATACAGAATTGCAAAGATTTATTACAGCTTTTTACGGCGATAATGAAAAAGAGGAGCCTATAAAATGGATTGATGGTGTATATGCTGGTCAGGCAAATTCCTTTGGTGGAATAATGCAAGTCGAAGTTACTATTGGGGATGGTAGAATTGCTGATGTAAAAATATTGGAGCATCAAGATACAGTTGGGATTTCTGATGAAGCAATACTGCTTATCCCTGAGCGGATAGTGACTGCCAATAATCCTGATGTAGATGCAGTCGCTCAAGCAACCGTATCGAGCAAAGGTATTATTGCCGCTGTCAAAGACGCATTGTCTAAGGCAGCTGTGTCTGACTTAGAATCAGATGCAGTTAGTGGAAAGGGGGCTCAGTAACATGTCACTTGGGAAAACCTTTTTAAATGGAATTTTCTCAGCTAATCCGATTTTTCGACTGGCTATCGGATTAGTGCCTGCGTTGGGGATTACTCATTTAGCGATAAATGGTGTTTATATGGGAGTATTAACTACAATTGTTCTATTGGCTGTAGTACTGGTGAAAATAGTTGCTAATTTGTTTTTGTCTCGGGATGTTCAGCTGTTTGTCGATTGTGCATCATTAGTTGTGTTTACAACAGTGTTATATCGTTTGATGGGAGTATATCATCCTGATGTTTTAGTACAATTAGGCATCTATTTTCCGCTTATTGCCTTGAATGGGTTCATATTACAGCGGCTTTCTAATGATCAAAGGCCGATAACCCGCATTGTAGATGCGTTAGGGATGGGAATTGGTTATACTTTGGCACTTACTGTTATCGGGATGATTCGGGAGTTTGTCGGATTAGGCCAGATATTCGGCATCAGTATTTTACATGGTTCTTTAGCCCCATTTTCACTGGCAGCGACAGTTCCCGGCGGGTTTATAATTATCGGCTTATTGATAGCATTATTTAATGCATTAACCGGTAAGGAGGTCGAACAGCGTGAGTAAGGGACTAGAGTTATTTGCCCACTGTATTGTTACACATAACGTGATTTTATTTCAAGGACTGGGAATATATATCTTGCTTAATTATACCAAAACCTTAGCTGAAGCATTTAAGGCTGCAGTTATGATGTTAGCTACTATGCTGACTGCCAGTACAATTATGTGGGCGGCAGAATCGGCGCTGCCTATCAGTTTTGGTATGAGATTGCCGGTTATCTTATTAATTGCTCTGCTTTCCGGCTTGTTATGGCATAAGCTTTTAGCGCCGTATCATAAGAGCAGTGGTTCATATAATTTTCTGCCGATATTTGTTAATTCTGCTCTTGTTGGTGCTTTATTGAATACATATCAATATGATGTCAGTGGAGTCAATATCATTGGTTACGGATTTTTCTGTGCACTGGGTTACGGTCTAGTTCTGATAATAATGGCTGGGATTCGCCAGCGGTTAGAATTGGCAAACGTGCCGAAACCGCTGCGGGGAATACCTATCTTGTTGATTTCCACCGGTTTGTTGGCACTTGCATTAATGGGGTTCCGATTTTAATTAATAAATGATAAATTAGGCTCTCTTACAGAGGGCCTAATATTAATTTAGGTTAAAGATTCAGAAATGTTTAAAATAAAGAAGGTAATTAAAAAACATTAGCGAATTAGTAGGTAAGTGGGAGGTGGACAGGAAGGGGTATTTGTGTGACACCACAACAGCGAGTAATTATAGTAGTATTGGTTTGTTTGGTGGTTTTAGGTAATATTACAAATTTCTACATCGACAGACAAAAAGCAATTCGTTACATTGAAGCTTGTAATGCAGAGGCAAATGACAGTGATGTTAGTGTAAATCAAGTAGAGCAGGTAGAGTTGGAAGATGAGAATTGGCAGATGCGAACCGACGGATTAAGTAATTCGGAGTCGGACTTTGACTTAGGTGAAGACGAAGATGTTGTTTTGGTAGTACGTGCCTTCAATGCGGATGGGACTGAACATATAATTAAGGAATGCCAGTTAATACACATTAATTGGGCTTCAGAAAATGAACTGCAGAAATTACCCGGAATAGGACCGGTTTTGGCCAAAAGAATAGTAGACAGACGTAAGCAGGAGTTTTTTGTCAAACACGAGGATTTATTAAGAGTTTCGGGAATTGGGGTAAAGAAACTAGAACAGATTTATGATTTAATCTGCTTGGCTATACCGGATGTTGAAAAATAGTCGTTATCCTTGGTTATTAATATTTCCGCTATTAGTGTGCGGCATTCTGCTGGTGCGTGTTTTTGGTAGCATACAGGGTCGTCTGCAGATAGTATTTGGTTTCTTTTTGATTTGTTTAGCTTTCTGGTTCTATTTGGAATATCGGGGTATAAAATGCGCCAAAGTCTTTTTTTACGGCATTATTATGTGTGCCGGATATTTACTGGC
>JAAZMN010000134.1 GCA_012798795.1 Bacillota bacterium
CTCTCCCGCTAACTCTTTCTAGTATGGCATTGAGAATTCTCTATTAGAATCATTACTTAAGAACATTATTATAATTAATTGTAACATCAAAATAGTATTTAAGCCACCCTTTAGATAAATGGGCGAAGATTAAATTGTGGTTTGCAGAGGATTAAAGCATGCCATCTGCTTTCTAAAACTAAATACGAGCAGTTCAGAAAACATACAAGAATATAACAAAAACAATATAAAGATATTAAAATATTAAAGGATGGGATAAGAAAGTTAAGTAGTTATAAAATATATATTCAAAAAAGGGGGAATTGTCTGCGGGGGGGTGTAATATAGAAAAAGAACCATTATTTCAAAGGTAGTGAACAATGCACATTATGGCTAATAAATATTGGGGGAGGCTTGATAAACGATCGGCAATAGTGTTAAGAAACTAAGTGTAAATGTGCGGATTGTGTTTAGAAAATGTTGGATAATCCAAAAAAGGTAAAGGAGTGGTTAATTTGGTTAAGAGAAGTCTATTGTTGCTATTTTTGGTTTTAGTATTGGTAACCGTAAGCGGCCCTCTAGCTGCTCAGCAACTCAAAGAGTTTCACGTGTTTATGGGCGAACCGTTACCTGATTATCCTGGTTCAACAATTATTGGAGATATTATTAGGGCTGAAACAGGAGTCAAGCTTAACAGAGAGTATTTAGTTGGTGACTTGGAGACAAAGGTAGGCCTAATGATCGCTAGTGGGGACTACCCCGACATGGTTATTGCTGCGCACTTTACAAGTCTCCTAAAAGATGCGGGGGTTTTGGTTCCTCTTAACGACCTAATTGAAGAGCACGCACCCAACCTAAAGCGTTTGTATGCTAATCACTGGGAAATGCTTGAACAAGAAGATGGAAATGTTTATTGGCTTCCAATTCAAGCAATTCCCTATGGGGCGGGTACTTCCAGATATCCATCTCTTGGTTTCTTTATTAACAAAAAAGTACTTAAAGAAGCCGGTTGGCCAGTTATTAAGACCTTGGATGAGTACTTTGACTTAATTGAGGATTATGTTGAAAGGCATCCTACTATCAATGGTGAAAGTACCATAGGTTATCTTACCTTGTTCGATAGTTGGAGAAGCTTTGCTACTACTAACGTGCCTCAGCACTTAATGGGATATCCGAATGAAGGAGAATTTGTACCTGTTTTAGAGCAGGATAAGTTTGTTGTTCGCCCATATCACACTACGAATACTGCTAAAGCATACTACAAGAAGCTAAACGAAATGTACAATAAGGGCATATTGGATAGAGAAACGTTTGTAATGAATTATGATCAGTATATTGAAAAGCTGAGTTCGGGTCGGGTTCTAGGCACATTTAACCAATTTTGGCAGCTCCAGTCAGCTCAAGATATTCTGCTCAGAGATGATCCTGATAGTATGTTCGTTCCTTTTCCAGTTGTCATAGACGACTTAGTAGAGGAATACCAGCGTGATACGCCATATATCCAAAGTACTCAGGGTATGGGAATTACTGTGTCCTGTAAGGATCCTGTTGGAGCTATCAAGTATTTGGACTATCTAATAAAAGAAGATACTCAACGACTAATCAATTGGGGTATTGAAGGTGTGCATTATGAGGTAGACGAAAATGGTCTGTATTACCGTACGGATGAGCAAATGGCATTGTTCAGGGATCCGGATTGGGTACAGAATGTTTTTGGAAGACAATATTTCCATAATTCCTTCCCCAGCTTAACCGGGCTAGATGAGAACGGAAACATGTTCTTTTCTGACCAGCAGCCTCATTTGATCTACTCTTCCAGTCATGAGAGTGAGAAAGAAGTTATGGACGCTTATGGCATTAAATCTTTCTCTGATCTTTACAATGAGCCGCGTGAGCGGAAGTATTTCCCGCTGTGGACTATTACTATGTCTGCAGGTTCACCAGCTCATATTGAAGAGACTCGTATGAAAGATGTCTTGAACGGATATGTGCCTAAATTAGTCATGGGTAAACCAACGGACTTTGAAGGAGTTTGGACCAATTTCGTAAAAGATATCACTCCTTTAATGGAAAAACAGATTGAGGTTTATCAAGAGGGAATCGACTGGAGAATGGAAAACTGGTAGGAGATGTTGTCTCTTGTGTTAATAAATAAGAGGGCGCTCTATGCTCTATAGCGCCCTTTTTACTATAATTAAGGTGAGTTGAGAAACATGAAAGCATCAATTTCTTCTGTATTAGAACCGGCATTGAAACGGAATACTTTCTGGCAAAAACTAAAGCAGCAGAAAGCTCTAGTTTTCATGTCTGTCCCATTTTTAATTCATGTTATTATCTTTAAGTACATTCCCATTTGGGGCTGGGTGTTAGCATTTCAGGAATACTGGCCCGGAAAGAGTATTTTTCAACAAACTTGGGTAGGATTTGACAACTTTAGGATGTTGTTTAACGATCCTGTGTTTTACCAGGTTTTGAGAAATACACTGGCTATGAGCGTTATCAAACTGATTCTTGGTACTGTTTCTTCCATTGCTCTTGCTTTGATTATTAATGAAGTGCGATTCATTCCTTTTAAAAGAGCAGCTCAGACCGTATCTTATTTACCTCACTTTATATCTTGGGTTGTGGCAGCCAATCTCGTAAGGGATGCATTATCCACGGATGGTGGAATTGTTAATGATGTTCTTCTCAACCTCAATATTATTAAAGAACCCATTATGTTTTTAGGGATACCCAAAATGTTTTGGTGGATTATTGGTCTTTCTCATGTGTGGAAAGAAGTGGGATGGGGAGCAATTATATACTTGGCTGCTATTGCCGGCATTGATCCTTCGTTATACGAGGCATCTGTTATTGATGGTGCTGGAAGACTTAAGCAGATGTGGTATATTACTCTTCCCTCTATTAGACCTACTATTAGTATTCTCTTGATTATGAATATGGGTTATCTGCTAAGTGCCGGCTTTGAACAGCAATATCTTCTTCAAAATGGTAGAGTAATTGACTATGCTCGTGTATTCACTATTTACGAGCTCGATTATGGGATCAAGATGATGCGCTATTCCTTCGCTACAGCTGTTGGCATCTTTAGAAGTGTTGTTAGTTTGATTTTGGTATTTTTCACTAATCAATTTGCCAAACGTCTGGGTCAAGAAGGACTAATGTAGAAAAGTCATTTTGGCAGTATCGTCTTCAGGGTAAAATCTTTGATTATCAGTATGAGGTGTATTATGATGATTAAAAAAACATATGTGAATTGGGAAAATATTATTATCGACTTATTCGTCTACATCATACTTATCGTACTAATTATTGTGACCCTATATCCGTTTCTAAACACCCTAGCTATTTCCTTTAACGATGCCTTGGACAGCAGCAAAGGTGGGATTCATTTATGGCCTCGGAAGTTTACTCTCTATAATTATAGAACACTGCTAGCTCGCAAGCAGATATTTCAGGCTTCTTTAACATCGGTGGCTAGAACGGTGTTATCGACGTTTTTGTGTACGTTCTCAACAGCCATGGTTGCATATACCTTAAGTCGTAAAGAATTTGTTTTGCGAAAGTTTATTTCTTTTGTGTACGTCTTAACTATGTACATTGATGGTGGTCTAGTGCCTACTTACTTTCTCATACGTTCCTTGGGTTTAACCAATAATTTCTGGGTGTATGTCTTACCAGGGCTAGTCTCTGCTTTCAACTTAATTGTCATAAGAACATATATCAATGGACTGCCCGATAGCTTAATTGAATCGGCTAGGGTGGATGGAGCGGGTGAGTTTATGATTTTCTTCAAAATTATCTTGCCCCTGTGTAAGCCTGTTTTGGCTACCATAGCACTTTTTGTAGCTGTTGACAACTGGAATGCCTGGTTCGATACGTTCTTATACAATTCTGCCAATCCACAGCTTAGTACACTGCAGTATGAGCTTATGAAAGTTCTCCAAAGTGCCAACACTATGACCGGCTCACTAATGCAGGCACTTTCCCAAGCAGCAGCTGGAACTGCACATACAATTACTCCTAGATCTATTAGGGCAACCATGACGATTATTGTCACTGTTCCTATTGTAATTGTATATCCTTTTTTACAGAAGTATTTTGTTCATGGGCTAACTATTGGTGGTGTAAAGGAATAAGCAGTTCGTTTATTGAGTTAGAGCTTATATGTTTGTATCACAATAAAATTTTGTGTTAATAGAGCGCAGGGAAAATCACCTTGCGTTTTTTTTGCTGTTATGTTCGGCGTGTGTCAACAAAGTTGTGTCAATAGTCTTTGATAATATCATGGCATGTTTTGATTTAATTTAAGTTAGTGTATAATATATTCATAAACTTGTTTATTACATATGGGAGGTAAATATGATCAATAACAGGATTTATGTTAGTTATGGTGATAATCCGCAAAAGATGATTAAAGAGCTTTTAGCCGGTTTAAAAATTGAAAATTATATCAAGAAGGATGCACTGATAGGTATAAAACCCAATTTGGTAGTAGCGAAACCTGCTGCGTTAGGTGCTACTACATCACCTGAGCTGGCAGCAGGTCTAATCGAATACTTACAATCGAAGGGTTTAAATAATATCGTGATTTTAGAGGGCTCATGGGTTGGAGAAAAGACCGATAAAGCCTTTGCCGCATGTGGATATACTGAAATTTCCAAAACTTATGGTGTTCCTTTAATTGATTTGCAGAGGGATTCGTCTTCACCTATTACGGTTCAAGGTATGGAGATAAATATCTGTGACCAAGTACTAAAAGTGGATTATTTAATCAATATGCCGGTGTTAAAAGGTCACTGCCAAACTAAAATCACCTGTGCTTTGAAGAATCTTAAAGGATGTATTCCCAATATGGAAAAAAGAAAATTTCATACATTAGGTTTACATAAACCCATCGCTTACCTTAATAAAGCTGTAAAAACAGACTTAATAATAGTTGATGGATTAGCTGGCGATTTGGATTTTGAAGAAGGCGGCAATCCTGTGCAGATGGATCGAATTATTTTAGGTTTTGATCCGGTATCAATTGATGCTTATGCTGCCGGTCTGCTGGGGTTTGCTCCTGATGAAATTCCTTATATCAAGATTGCCGAAAGCATAGGTGTAGGCAGCTGTCTAACTGCAGAAACTAAAATCTGTGAAATAAATAAGGAACATAGTGTTAAAAAAATACCTCAATCTCGCAAAGTTCAAAGATTAGCTGGATATATTGAAGAAAAGCATGCCTGCTCGGCTTGTTATGGCAGTTTAATTCATGCTCTGGCCAGATTGAGTGAACAAGGGAATTTAAGCAGCTTACAAGAGAAGGTTCATATTGGGCAGGGGTATAAAGGAATAAAGTCTAAGGGGATTGGAGTGGGAGCTTGTACTAGAGGTTTTGAATGTAATGTATTGGGCTGTCCTCCTACAGCAAAGGCGATAGTTGATGTTTTAATGGACAATGTAAAACGTTAGTCTAGGTGGTGAGCAATTGTATAAAATCTTAATCATCGAGGATGATCATACCATATCCTCAATCATGGAGAATAAACTTAAGCAGTGGAACTATGAGATTGTAAGCATATCTGACTTTAAAAATATTTTGTCTGAGTTTACGGCTTTTCAACCTCATCTTGTGCTGATGGATATTAATTTGCCATATTACGATGGGTTCTACTGGTGTGCTAAAATTCGGCAGTTATCCAGTGTTCCTATAATTTTTATATCCTCCAGAGATACAGATAGTGATAAAATTCGGGCTATTGCTCAAGGTGGCGATGATTATTTGGAAAAGCCGTTTTCTATGGATCTGCTGATCGCTAAAGTACAGGCGGTTCTGCGGCGAACTTACTCTTATAGTGATCACACTCTCAATATATTACAGTATCAGGATTTGATTTTAGATTTAGAACGCCTGCAAGTACACTGCAGTAATCGCTCTATAGAAGTGACACCAACTGAATCGCGTATACTTGCTTTATTAATCAGGAATCAAGATAAGGTTGTCAGCCGCATACGATTTATGAGAGTTTTATGGGACGATGAAAGGTTTGTAGATGATAACACTCTTACAGTTAATGTGAACCGGCTGCGTCGTAAGCTAGAGTCTATTGGTTTGAAAAATTATATCAAAACAATTAAAGGTGAAGGGTACAGTTTATGATGAATTTTTTACAGTATTTGCATGAACGGTGGACAACATATTTGTTTATGGCAGTTGCTTTTTTATTTGCACTGATTGTTTATAAACTGGATGTGGGTTTTAATATAACTCCGTCTAATGCCTGCTATATTGGTTTAGGTTGGCTTATTTTATTAGTGGTCTATGCAGGTGTAGACTATGGGATACTTAAGTATCGGGTGTCTAAACTAAATGACTATTTTCGATTTAATGCGTTACTTGAACCGTCAGAGCACTTTATCTATCCTTTGGATAAAAAACATGCGGTTCTTTTTCATAACTTAGCTGTGGAATATGAAAGGTATAAGTCGGAGATTCGCACTAAATCTTCGCAGCAGCTGGAATTTGTCACTAAGTGGCTGCACGATGTAAAGGTACCTATTGCAGCTGCAAGATTAGTTCTTGATCAGCACGAAAGTGAAATACCTGCAGGGTTTTATCAGAGCTTTGATCAAGAACTGTTTTTTATTGAAGAAGCTATGGAAAAAGTTTTTTACCAGATTAAAGCAGGTAGCCTCTACGAAGATTACAAAATAACCAAGGTAACGACTAAACACCTTATAGCTGCTGCCCTTAAAGGATATTCTAATTTTTTTGGTTATAAGTGTTTAGAGATTAGATTAGTAGGAGATAGTTATCAGGTTTTAACAGATGAAAAGTGGAGCAGCTATATTCTTTCTCAAATTATATCTAATGCAGTAAAATATACGTCGATAGGTGGTCAAGTTCAGATTATCACAGAAAGAAACGGTGATGAAACAACCATAGCTATTAAAAATAGTGGGCAGGGGATTTCGCCGCAGGATATAGGGCAGGTTTTTAATCGGGGTTATACATCATCTGATAATCGCGGCGGTGGTAAAGCTACAGGTTATGGGTTGTATCTTGCTAAAAAGCTCAGTGATAAGCTGGGTCATAAATTAACGGTTCAATCTGAATATGGTAAGTATGCTTTGTTTGCGTTGACCTTTTCTGAAGCTCCTACACTGCATCAAGTGACAAAAATGTTAGAAGATAAACCTAAACTGTAAGCTCATTCCATTGGTTTTATTGGTTAGTAGAGGTACAATTATCTCATCAAGGTTTGATGGAGGTAATACGGATGTCACTGCTTAAAGTAGAAAATGTAAGTAAAATGTATGGTACAAAAAGAGGTGCTAAACAGTATCAGGCCCTGAATCAGATCAGCTTTGAAGTATTTGAGGGCGAATTTATTGGTGTTATGGGTGCTTCGGGTTCCGGGAAAACTACACTGCTTAACATTTTAGGGAGCATTGATCGCCCCACCAATGGAAGAGTATTTTTGGGAGGAGTGGATATTTCCAATTTAAAGAAAAGACAGCTGGCTGAGCACAGAATAAAAAACATTGGATTTATTTTTCAGGATTATAATTTGCTGGAAACCATGACACTTAAGGAAAATATTATTCTACCTCTGGCGTTACACGGATGTAAGGTTCAGATTATGGAAGAAAGGCTGCGTAAGTTAGGTGGAGATTTAGGTATTTTGGGTATTTTAGATAAGTATCCTTACGAAGTCTCCGGCGGTGAACAGCAGCGAGCGGCAGCCTGTCGTGCTCTAATAACCGATCCAAAAATAGTTCTTGCAGATGAACCAACAGGCAACCTTGACTCTCGATCAGGGCGTGCTTTATTGGAACTTTTATCCCAGATTAACCGCGTCTATAGAACAACAATCCTCATGGTTACTCATGATGTTTTTGCTGCTAGTTATTGTCAGAGGATTATGTTTATCCGCGATGGTGAGATTTATCATGAATTATATGCCGGTGATGATAAACAGCAGTTTTTTGACTCAATTATTGATGTCGTGAGTGTGCTGGGTGGTGAGAACCAATGAAACTGATTACATTGGCCGTCCGCAACATTAAGCGAAATTTTTCTAAATATGCAATGTATTTCTTTACTCTAAGTTTCAGTGTGTTTACAGTATATTCATTCCTTGCGTTAATTCAAAACGAGTTTGTATATCAAGCATTTACATATCGAGAACGATATAGAACGATGTTGATTGTATTTGGCGTAATAATATTTGTATTTGTCATGTTCTTTTTGATCAGCTCTAATGCCAGCTTTATTAGGGCTAGAAAAAAGGAAATTTCTATGTATTCGCTGTTTGGCATGACTAATGGGAAAATCGGTAAGCTTTTGTTTCTAGAGATTATGCTGGTAGGTTTAGCTGCTCTTGTTGGAGGAATTGCTGCCGGTATCTTTTTTTCAAAACTGATAGCAATGATTTTGCTGGACATTGCGCTGGTAGATTTTACCGGAGATATTACTTTTACATTTAATCCGCAGGAGATTTATCTTACTGCGCTGCCTTTTCTGTTTGTTTTTGGCGTAATGGGTTTATCAGGTTTAAGAGTGATAAATAAATTTGAATTGGTGGATTTATTCAAAGGAGAAAAAGTATCAGAAGGTAAGCCAAGAGGGTCAACTTTAATATTACTCTTGTCGCTATTGCTGATTGGAACAGGATATTATTTGGCAGTAACGACTGATAGCTATAACTTGATTGGCTTTGCTCTTCCTATTTTGTTTCTTGTAATCATTGGAACATATTTATTCTTTTGGGGCGGGCTGCCTAAAATTCTCAGCTGGATGAAAAAACGCAAGACAAAATACTACCGCGGTGATAATTTAATTGCAGTATCAGCTTTTGCTCACCGGATGCGTTCTATCGGTTCAACTATGGCCACTATTGCAGTACTATCTGCTGTGGCCACAACAGCTGTGGCTACTGGGTTTAATCTTTATCAAAATATTGAGAGGAATACTTATGGAATACTCGGTTATGATATGTATTTTTATGGTGGGCAGGAAAAGCTGTTAGATGATGTATACAGCGCATTTGAAAATTATGGTGTGGAACTGATAGCTGATTATACAACACAGCGACTGCAGGCTAAACCTAAGTTAAAGATAACACTTTATAATGGTGAACTTGAGTATTACAACAGCGAAAATGGCGATGATTATTTTCGTGTATATTCCCAGTCTGTCTGCAATGAGCTGCTTGCTCTGGCAAGAGTTAACTTAGAACCAGTGCAGATTAAGGAAGGGGAAGCAGTCTATGTTCGCTCTTTTTGGACGAATGTTCCTGATTTTGCTGTGGAGATTGAAAGAGCGATTATGGCGGAGCCTCTGGAGTTTTCGAAACAGGACATTCGGATTACATCTTTTTTAGATGCTAGTTTTACGGCTTTCGGAGCCATGCATACTATAATTTTAAGCGATGCTGATTTTGCAAATCTTTATGAGGCAGGAGATATATTAACCGGATATTCATCAGGGACTCCTTTTGATCAAGTGACAGTTTTTAAGTATATAAAACCCTTGAAGTCAGGGGATTTTAGTCGAGAGATTAACCGGATCCTTTCCGGTAATGTAGGAAGTTATCGTTTGGCATACAATCATTATATAGAATCTTTAGAGGTCTTTGGTCTCGCCTGCTTTATTGGGTTTTTTATGAGTATAGTGTTTATTTTAATGACGGCCAGTCTGCTGTATTTCAAACAAATTATGGCGGCCCAGGAAGAGCAGCATCAATACCAGATGCTGAGAAAAATTGGTATGGACAGTCAAGTAGAAAAACGAGTAATTACTAAGAGATTACTGCCGGTATTTTTGATTCCGCTGGTTATTGGGATTATTCACAGTATATTTGCTATGAAGACTGCAGATAGCATTCTTTTTTCTGATATGATTATGGCAGAGAATTCTTATTTTGTAGTATTAGGTTTTTCCGGTATTATGTACGGTGTCTATGCCTTGGTATATGGGTTGTTTTATTTTATCACGAAACACCAATATACGCGAATTGTCAGTTGAAATAAAATGAGGGGAGCTGATTAACTGCTCCCCTCTAGATAGCGGTATAATTACTGCAGCTTATTGCCACAGTGACTGCAAAATTTTGCCTTAGTTGAAACGGATTCATTACAATTAGGACAAGTTGCGGAGCTAGAAACTTGTGCATTCTGCTGCGGCTCACTTTTGCCGTGTATGATGCTGCGACCCCAATCAGCAATCTTATCAGCGCTTCCTACCACGCTCATCCCCAGCCCGGCTTTCACCATAAGTCCTCCAACCCCTACTAGGATTATCCCAACAACTGCATTTTGGAACGGGATTGTTCTTGGCTGTTCAAAACCCATATGTGGACCAAAACCAGGAATCTGCGGACTTTCCATTTGGTTGGCTACAGAGAAAAAGACACTAATGAAAAGGATGAAGCCTATAATCATTAGGACCACACCAATGCCAAGTACTACGAAACCGCTGTTGGTTAATTTTCTAGACATATCATGTACCTCCAAGTTATATGCTGTTAATAGTTATGAGGATACGTTCTATACTAATATATCTATTCCTCTTTTAAGTAGATAATTATTGTAGGATTTGGAGGAGTTTTTTTGTAAGAAAAAGAATGAGAACATTAAGACATATAAGTATAATAATTTTTCTGATGATAAGGGGGGATGAAAGTGAAAAGGTTACTTGATGCTGTATTTATTATGCCGGATTGGTTAAGAGTTATATTAATAGTTGTTTTAATATTAATAAATTATATTGCAGAGTATTATGTGAAACGCTCTGTATCTAAAGTGTACGATATAACAAAATCTCCAGAAAAAGCGATGGATAAATTAAGAATCTATAATCAGTACTTTTTAACAGTACTTTATATAATAACCATAGTGCCTTTTGTA
>JAAZMN010000135.1 GCA_012798795.1 Bacillota bacterium
AGCGATCATGTATTTCGGGCCGGAACCATAGGAACTCTTGCAGATAAAACAGCTTATGGTTTTGTCAAGAATTATCTCGAGGATACTAATCAGATTAAACGTAATGCAGAAATTAATCGCATGCTACGCAAGCTAGTTGGTGTCAAACGAACTACAGGACAGCATCCGGGCGGTATGATTGTTGTACCAAAGGACATGGAAATTTATGATTTTACACCAATTCAACATCCGGCAAATGATGGGAAAAGTGGCGTAATTACTACACACTTCGAGTTCAGTTATATTCACGATAGTCTAGTCAAATTAGACAATCTAGGCCACAAAGGACCGACAATGATGAAGATGTTTGAAGAATTAAGCAGCAGACAAGTAAGTGACATTCCACTGGACGATCCGCAGACAATGGAGATTTTTAGAGGGCTTAAACCTCTTGGTGTTACCAAGGAACAAATCGGTACTAGTGTGGGAACTCTAGGACTTCCTGAATTTGGAACCGAATTTATTCGGCAGATGCTGGAAGATATTCGACCAACTACATTTGCTGATTTGGTTGCAATTATGGGTCTGTCTCACGGAACAGATGTCTGGTTAAACAATGCCCAAACCCTTATTAAAAAGGGAATAACAGATTTTAAAAACGTTATTGCCTGTCGCGATGACATCATGATTTATTTAATTCACTGCGGTCTAGCGGCAGAGGATGCATTTAGACTTATGGAGCAAGTACGTAAGGGCAGAGGCTTAACTGAAGAAGACGTTATGCTTATGAAGAAATTTGATATACCTGATTGGTACATTGATTCATGCTTTAAAATAAAATATATGTTTCCAAAAGCTCATGCAGTAGCATACGCACTAACAGCTTACCGAGCCGCATATTTTAAAGTTTACTATCCAAATGTTTTTTACGCTACCTATTTTTCTTTAGAAATTGAAGATGTTAACGCCGATGTAATTGTTCAAGGCGAAAAACATGTCCGCAGCGAATTAGCTAATATCCGAGCAAAAGGCAGCGAAGCTACGGCTAAAGAAAATAATGTAGCTGTTATTTTAGAAATTGTTTTAGAAGCAATGACACGAGGTATTGAATTCTTACCGGTTGATCTTTACAAGTCGGATCCAAGAAGAGTCCTACCGATGGAAAATAGATTATTACTGCCTTTGGCATCATTAGACGGTGTTGGACTAAACGCCGCTCAAAGCATTGCTAATGCTCGAATGGACGGAGAGTTTCTGTCGATTGAAAATTTGCGTCAAAGAACTAAAGCTACTAAAACAGTTATTGAAGCTCTGCAAAATCACAACTGCCTAAATGGTATGCCAGAGACTAATCAACTGAGTCTGTTTAGCGACATTTAGTTATGACACTAATCTTTTATTGCCATAATGATACTAATATGTTATAATGAATTTGTTGCAAGAATACTGTCGGTTTAGGAGAGTGGGGTCACCCACTCTTTTACATATTTATAGTAGTAAAGAACCAGCTATCGTATAATCTAGATAGTGTAAGTACAGATTAACCATGTAAGTGGTAAGTACATTGATTTGAGTAATTATGACAGGAGTTGTCAGTTATGAGTAAACAGAATATAATTGATATTGTTACATCAATGTTTAACGAAATTGTTAATGATTCAGAAATTGAGCTGGTTGATGTAGAATATGTAAAAGAGGGAACAGCTTGGTTTTTAAGGGTTTATATTGATAAATCCAGTGGAGTAGACATTGATGACTGTCGTCGTATTAGTCAAGAATTAAGTGTTAAACTAGACAAAATAGATCCAATTTCTCATGCTTATACTTTAGAAGTTTCTTCGCCGGGTCTAGAGCGGCCGTTGAAGAAAGAGAAAGATTTTCAGCGATTTAGAGGACAATTAGTAAATATTAAAACCTACCAAGCGATTAACGGCATTAAAGAGTTTCAAGGTCAGCTAATCGGTGTAGATTCGGGCATTGTCAAGCTGGATATCAATGGCGAAGAGCAAGAGATACCTTTTGATAAGATCGCCAAAGCACGATTAGCTATTGAGTTTTAGAAAACGGGAGGCAAATCAAGTATGAATTTGGAGTTAATTGGAGCCCTGAACGATTTAGAAAAGGAACGGGGAATCTCTAAAGATATTATAATCGATGCTATTGAAACAGCTATTGTTTCTGCTTATAAGCGGAATTTTGGCTTAAGTTCCAGTTCAGGTGTGAGAGTAAATTTAGACGAAAAAACAGGGGAAATCCATGTGTTTTCCCGCAAGTTGGTTGTTGAAAAGGTTAATGATGAAAGCACTGAAATATCTTTAGCAGATGCCCACAAACTTGATCCTAATTACCAAATTGGAGATATAACTGAGCTAGAAGTTACTCCTAGAGATTTTGGTAGAATTGCTGCACAAACGGCTAAACAAGTTGTAATCCAGCGAATTCGCGAAGCAGAGCGTTCCATGATATTTGATCAATATGTAGATCGTGAAGGCGATGTAATTAATGGAATTATTAACCGCATAGATAATAATAATGTAATTATCCACTTAGGGAAGGTTGAGGCTGTATTACCGTTAGGCGAGCAAATTCCCATGGAAAAATATGTCCCAAACGATCGCATGCGATTTTATATCAATGAAGTTAAACAGACTAACAGAGGTCCACAAATATTTCTATCTCGGACTCATCCAGGCTTATTAAAATATTTGTTTGAAATTGAAGTACCAGAAATTCAGTCTGGTACTGTTGAAATTAAATCTGTTTCACGTGAAGCAGGTAATCGTTCAAAAATTGCTGTTTTTAGTCGCGATGAAAATGTAGATCCGATAGGTGCTTGTGTTGGTAATAGAGGAATGCGGGTACAAGCTGTGGTTTCCCAATTGAATGGAGAGAAAATTGATATTATTCAATGGCTACCCGATGAAGCTAATTTTATTGCTAACGCTCTCAGTCCGGCCAAAGTTACCTATGTTAAACTTGATGATGAAAGCAAAACAGCTCACACCGTAGTGCCGGACGATCAGCTTTCATTAGCAATCGGTAAAGAAGGACAAAATGCGAGACTGGCAGCCCGTCTCACCGGTTGGAAAATTGACATTAAAAGTGAAAGCCAAGCTCTAGTAGACCCACTGTTTCAGATTAAAAAAGAAGCTGATGAAGAAGAAATTGATGCTGAAGAGAAAATTGAGGAAAGTTCAATTGAGTCCGCTGAGACTATTGAAAAAACAGAAAATAGTGACGAGATAGATCAGGTGGATGAAGAGCCTGAATCTGATAAAGAAACTCAAATAGAGGATATGGAAGCTTTAATAGCCAAATTAAATGGTGTGCCGAAACGCAAGAGTTGGGAAGAAAGATTTGGTTCAGTAACCCAAACAGTTGGAGAAACGACAGTTGAAGAAAAGCCAGAACCTGAAAAACCTAAACGTAAAAAGAAAAAGGAAAAGATTATTAAAGACTTTTCCATGCTTGATTTAGATGACTTTAAATTTGATAAAGAAGACTAGTGGTGATATCATGAAGCGTAAACACATTCCTATGCGTACATGTGTTGGTTGCCATGCCGTTAAACCTAAGAAAGATCTAATACGCATAGTCAGAACTCCTGAAGCTGCAGTTGAAATTGATACCACCGGGAAAAAATCCGGCAGAGGTGCTTATATCTGCTCTTCTATCGAATGTTTACAGAAAGCTATTCAAAGAAAGCAGTTGGAGAGAGCTTTAAATATCCAAATTAAACCTGAAATTGAAGTTTTATTGGAGCAACAGCTGGAATGAAAATTCATAGTCTACTAGGTTTTGCGCAGCGGGCGGGCAAGATCATTTCTGGTGAACAAGGAGTAAAGACGGCTTTAAGGAGAAGAAAGGTCCATTGTTTGATTATTAGTAAAGACAGTTCAAATAACACACGGCATAGATATATAAAAATGGCAGAAAACAACAATGTGACCTGGTATTTATATGGAACGAAGAATGAATTAGGACAAATCCTAGGAAAATCTCAACGAGCAATTGTCGCCGTAACAGACTCGGGTTTTGCCAATGCGATAAAGACTTTCATGAAGACTACTAAAGACAGTTAAAATGTAGGGGCTAACTTTTTTCGGGAGAAGGATAGGAGTGATGTGAATGAAGCGAGTGAGAGTATATGAGTTAGCAAGAGAACTCGAATTAGAGAGTAAAGAATTGGTCAGTTTTTTGATTGATCTTGGAGCAGACATTAAAAATCATATGAGTACCATTGACCTGGATATAGCAGAGATGGTTAAAGAACATTTTCTCGGACTTAGTATTGATGAAGAAATGGAAGAAGAAGTCAATAAGCAGCGCCATAAAAAGCAAAAGAAAAAGTTGGATGATGACGAAGAGTTAGACGATATTAAGATAACCGAGAAAATTTCAAAGGATACTATACCAAAAAATAAAAAGAAACAAGTTAAAGACAGTAAAAGTAAACACGGAAAAGACCAGACGGAAATCGAAACTTTGGAACTACCGGAAGTTGTTACTCTCAAAGAATTAGCTGTTAAAATAGGAGTATC
>JAAZMN010000008.1 GCA_012798795.1 Bacillota bacterium
ATATGTTGTTTTTAGCCAGACTATTTGACCGACATTACACCACATTACATGACCAAATAAAGGACTTATTTATAGAATTCACTCTTTTTGCTTTATACAAGACTTTTTTAGAGCAAGAAGAGTACCAAGTCGCTAATTTAAGCGGCATATTTAACAACTTATGAATTTAGGTTTAGTTGAAATGACCATACCCGGTAAACCCAATAGTAGGTTACAAAAGTATCGTTTAACTGAGGACGGAAAGTTGATAGCTAGTGAAGAGTTGTCTTAAAATACAAAAACTTCAGGAGGTACTTAAGATGAAAATAGCCGAAGGTTTAATTTTAAGGGCAGACTTACAGAAGAGGATTGAGCAAATTAAAGATCGCTTAGTAAGAAGCGCTAAGGTTCAAGAGGGAGAAGAACCCCCGGAAGATCCAAATCTTTTACTTCAAGAATTAAATGAATTAATTGAGCAACACACATTACTTGTGCAGAGGATTAATAAGACTAATTCTTCAGTAGTAGTAAGTAACGGCAAAACGCTTACGGATTTACTAGCAGAAAGAGACTCTATCATACTTAAGCGGCGTGTTTTGGACTCGCTAATTCAAGCTACGGCTATTAAACATGATAGATACTCAAAATCCGAAGTTAAGTTCTTTAGTACCGTGAAGGTCTCGAAAGTCCAACAAGAAATCGATTTACTATCTAAAAACTATAGAGAATTAGATGCAAAAATTCAAGAAATTAACTGGTTAACAGAATTACATGACTAAGATTGGATGGTAGCTAAAGTATGAGAGGCGAGTACAAACCGCCTACTGGTTTAAGTAGGAACAGGTCGGTGTGAGGGGCCACACCTTAGGTTCGATTCCTAATCTAAATGTTACGCCTTGCACTGTTACAAGAGGACAATTCATTGTAAAAGTAATCACCGCGTACTGATCTTTTACTTTAGTGAGGGTGGGAATGGGGATATTATTTTATGTTATATGACATGACCGTGCTAAGTTTTAAAAGGGAGAGAACTAAATGCAAGAAATTGCAATACGCTTGAAATTATGCCGTGAGCTATAAGAGGGGACGACGCTAATATCAGTGCGAATTTACATACACCTACCGGTGGGACGTGGTTAAAATCGCGTCACAGTGGCCGACACAAATAAACAAAATCGGTCGCGGTTCGGATTTGGGGATGAAATAAGCCCTAATGAAGTAGGAACCGGAAGTAATCGCTTTTTAGAAAAAGGCGGTGAATTGGTCACTGGTATTTTCTAGCCTGAAACTTGGCCTTGCCAAGAAGAAAAAACGGAACCCTTTCCTTGATTTGATTAAATACAAATCAAGGAGGCTCGGTATGACCAGAGCGATTCAAAATACGGGATTTAGTTGCATGAAGTGCGGAAAAGAAATACTACCGTTAACTAACGGAAGTTATAGAAATCATTGTCCACACTGTCTTTCATCAAGGCATGTGGATAATAAACCGGGAGACAGAAGCAGTCAGTGTAAAGGACTAATGAAGCCTATAGGACTTAGATTCAATTCTAAAAAAGGCTATCAAGTAGTTCACCAATGCACTCGTTGCGGCGAAATCAAGGTAAACAAAGTAGCCGACTGTACTGTTCAACCCGATGATACTAACAAATTAATTCTACTGCAAAGTCTTTAAGATTTAAGTAGCACGGTCAAAGTCATATAACCTATTTTTAAAAAACGTTCAGCTAATTATCTTAATAAGGGTGAGTTTCGTGACTAACCAACCTAAGATTATAAAGGTTGATGATAAGATCAGATTAAGGGCTTATGATGGAAATTACATGCTTGCCGTTCCCTGGTACCAAGACGAAACTGTTTATTATAATTCTGAAGGTATCACTGATCCGAGGGAAATTCCTGATGCAGAATACGTTAAAGCCATGTATGATTATTTATCTGTTCACGGCGAGTTGTATTTTATCGAAGTTTTAGAAGGTGAAAAATATATTCCCATTGGTGATGTTACTTTAAAAGAAGAAAACCCCCCAATCGCAATCGGTGTAGCTAAGTACCGGGGGGCGGGAATAGGAGCTAAAGTACTTAAAACTATTCTACAAAGGGCAAAAAAGCTAGAAATAACCAAAATTCACGGCACAATAATTTATGATTATAATCTTGCCTCGCAGCGTCTTTATGAAAAGTTGGGTTTTAAATTGATGGGTATCAAGGAAAATAAGAAGATTTATGAATTGGAATTACACGATATTTGAGGGGCATTAGAATAGTCGAAACAGATGAAGGGGATCACTCTAACTATAAATCTAAGGGTAGAGCAAAAGGATGAATTTCATGAGCGTACAATTTATTTTAGATCAATGTGAAGCTGCTTTAGAAGTTATTGAATTTAATGTTAAAGGAAATCCCACATTACGGAACAGTTCCCTAGAAAAGCTCTTTAATACCAAGGGATATCTTTGGCTGAAAGAACGGGAACTTGCCATGGGTGAGCTTGGACAAGCTTTCAGTGATGAAAAATTTAAAGAATTCATCTTATCCGATAATCTAAAAGAAAAACTTCATCAATTGCAAGCTGTACTTTCTAAGCTGCGGGATCTGGACATGGAAGAAATGGTAGAGAAAGCGCAGGGTTATTTACCCGAAGATTTCCCGATAGATTCGTACTTAGTGCCACTGATCAAGTCTTTGGAAAATAGTTTTGTTTATCAGATAGATGGTAAAATTGCAGTTTTTCTTTATCTTAATCCACAGTATACTAAGGCTGAAATGGAGAATATAATTATTCATGAACTTCACCATGTGGGCTTAGGTAAAATTTATAAGGAGATTCCTTCTCAAATTGAAAACCACGGCTTACGGGAGATCTTTAGATGGACACAAGCCCTAGGAGAAGGATATGCCATGTTGGCAGCTGCGGGAGGGGTTGATCAACATCCGGTATTCTATGATTCTGAACTGAAAAATAAGTGGGATCAAAGAATGGACTCCTTTGCAGATGACTTTGAACAGGTTAATAAATTTTTCATCAAGCTTTTAAAGCAGGAATTGAATGAAGCAGATGCTATGGAAAAAGGCTTTGAAATGTTTGGTATTCAAGGACCATGGTATACAGTAGGCTGGCAAGTGGCTGTAACTATCGAAAAAGTTTATGGACGTAAAAGTTTAATAGAGTGTATTGCTAATCCATTACAGCAGTTTGCTATGTTTAATAATGCTATAAAGATTCACAACTTAGAACAAAGAACAGTACTCCCCGGTTGGTCAGGAGAAATAATTAATTTTATTGAGAAGTACGGTAGTGGGCTACTCAGTTTTTAAAAATCCTAGATAGCTCCAGCGTAAATTCGGGAAATATAATTGATTCTAAAATGTCGGTTTCCCTATAGAACTCATTAGATAAAAGTTCCCGCTCTTCAGTAAAAGCATATTGGCTTAATATGTTTTTGTC
>JAAZMN010000136.1 GCA_012798795.1 Bacillota bacterium
AGCAAATCTTTTGCAGTTCTGGGATGAAGGAATTCAATGGGCAGAGAATTATGAAAAAATTGTGACAGTGGGAATGCGTGGAGACGGTGATGAGCCGATGATGCATGATGGCACAATTGCAGAGCAGATTGCCATCATGGAAGAGATTATTCGGGCTCAAAGAGAAATTTTAAGCAAGCGGCTTAATCCTGATGTAACTAAAATTCCACAGGTATGGGCTCTTTATAAAGAAGTGCAGGAATTATACGAAAATGGAATGCAAGTTCCCGAAGATATTACAATTTTATTGTCCAATGATAATTTCGGTAATATCAGAATGCTGCCAAAAGAAGATGAGCGAGACCGCTTAGGTGGATTTGGCATGTACTATCATTTTGATTATGTGGGTGGACCTAGATCTTACAGATGGGTTAACTCAACGCCTAATCCAAAAGTCTGGGAACAAATGAGTATGGCTTATGATTATGGCGTCGATCGAATTTGGATTGTTAACGTTGGTGATCTAAAACCCCATGAAATCGCCACTGAGTTCTTTTTGGAATTGGCCTATGATATTAACAAATGGAATAATGATAATCTGGCTGAATTTACACTGCAGTGGGCTGAAAGAGAATTCGGCAGAAAATATGCTGCCAAAATTGCCGAGATTACCGATAAATACCGCAAATTTACCGGTAGAAGAAAGTCTGAAATTGTGGAACCTGAAACATACAGTTTAATCAATTACAAAGAAGCGGAGACAGTACTTGCCGAATTTGAGGAAATAGTTATGCAAGCTGAAGCTATTTATAATGTTTTACCTGCTGATAAAAAGGATGCGTTTTTCCAATTAGTACTCTATCCTGCACGGGTGTAAACGGCAAGTACTTTTGAACAAAAATCGGCAGATATTTTTGGACATCTTTTCAATCATGTTCATTTATCCTAAGATCGTGTTTCGGTTCTTAAGTCGATAGCTGTCTCCTTTCATGTTGAATAGTTCACTGTTATGAACTAACCTGTCGAGTATTGCGGTTGTAATAACTGGATCACCGATGAACTCCGGCCATTCGTCAAAACCTTTGTTTGATGTTATTATGATCGAGGTATGTTCATAAAACTGCGAAACTACTTGGAAAAACATATTCGCCTCTGACTTTGTAATTGGCAGAAACCCTACCTCATCAATAATGACAAGGTTACTTGCTCGAAGTCGCTTAATGCGAGAGCGACTTTTTCCGAGAATTTCTTCCATCTTGAGGTTCTTTACTAACTCTTCCATTGTGATGAACGTTACCTTGTAGCCACTTTCTATTGCTTGAGTTCCTAGTGCTATAGCCAGATGGGTTTTCCCGACACCTGGCGGCCCAAGAAACAAGACGTTGTAAGCTTTATCAACCCATTGAAAGTCTAGAAGTTGTTGCATGTGGCGCTTTGTAATAGATTGTTGAAAGCTAAAGTCGAACTCGTCCAATGTCGCCAAATATGGAAACTGTGCTTGCTTCATCCGTGTTTCAAGAGCTTTATCTTGCCGGTGTTTTACCTCCATTTGTAATACTTGCTCAAGAAATTGCAGACAGGTTGTATCCTCTTTCAGTGCTGTTTCCAGTATGCGATCAAGATTCTCAATGCTGTGCTTCATTTTTAGCTGACCTAAAAGTGTCTTCGTAGTTGCTAAGGACATTAGACCTCACCCCCTTGGACTAGGCTAGCGTAGGCTTCAATATCTCTCACGTTAGCAGTTATGCGGAGATGTTCGGGCAGTGTATTAGCCCTAAAGGATTGGGAAACAGCGACCGTTTGTTGACTGTCGGCCAAGTAGTCGGCGACTTGCTTAAGCGAGACTGCGCTATACAATTCGTTTTCCCTACAAAATGTAAATGCTTGTAACAATATATCTTGAGAATGAGTTTTGTGAAGCTTTAATATTAGCTTGTACTGGTCGCGAATATATCGTCCTTTCTCCTTGCGAATGATGTCCAAGAAGTGAGCTAATTCAGGAATATAGTTAAGTGACACCAGAACGTTATGGTAGAGCTTGTCAACCTTATCCTTGTAATCCCTGAGATGATTGCGGTTTTGAACTAATTCTCCTTTGCCTTTGCTTAGGGGGTGTTCAGCGATTAATTTGCCACTGTCCAAAGCCGAAATAATAAGTTTACCATCTTGTTCATGAATTTTCACCTCTAAACCTGGTGCATATGTGTTTATTGGTACTGAATACCGGTTGCTCTCATAAATGATGGTATTGTCTTTTCTGACGTTTCTTGTTACACTATCAGTAGGTAATTTCCACAGAGAGGGTACAGGGCTTAAGTATTGCTTTTCCAAAGAGAATACTTCTGCTGGTACCTTTTTTGTTGTACCGTGAATCTTGCGATTAGCGGTTCGATCTAGCCAATTAATACACAACTGGTTCCAGCTATCAAGGTCTGTAAACGTGCGGTTAGCAGCAAATCCATACTTCACATATTTAACGACTGCCTCAACTCGACCCTTGCTTTCTGGATCGCTAGCTCGGCAAAGATAAATCTGAAAACCCATCTTCTTACGAAACTGTTCAAACTGGTGGGTATATATGATCTCACCAAAATTTTCACTCACAACCATCAGTTTGTCCTGATCAATAACTATCTCACGAGGTATTCCACCGTAAAAATTAAAGCATTTCAACAACATAGCTATCAAGCTGTTAGTAGTCAATGGACGATCTGACCACTCAGCGTATTTGTATCGTGAGTTCGAAAGAACAGAGCCTAAAGCATATAGTTTCTTTTTCTTGTGGTCGGCTCCCATCACCTTCTTTTCGCCAAAATCCAATTGCATTTGGTGTCCCATTGGTGGATCTTCAAGTGCTTGATACTGACGAGAATTTGTATTTTTCGGTATGTTGTATTTCTCCCTTAAATGAACTACATAGGAACGAACAGTTCGTTCTTTGATTGATTTGTCATGAAAGTGTTCCTTTAGCCAATCTTCAATCTGTGCAGCAGTAATATCTGGATGATCTTCTAACCATTTTCTGACGACACTTTCATACTTGTCTAATTTTCTGGGTCGGGTACTTGCTTGCTTAATTGTGTCAGCAAATTGATCTGGCCCCATATCCCAGTACTTAGTAATAGTCTTGCGGTCTAGGTTCAAACGACGTGATATCTGAGACTTTTTAAATCCCGATTCTTTAAGTTGATGAATTTCGACAAACATTTTCCACCTCAGCAATTTTAGTCTCCTCTCCATCAACTACCATATCAATTGATGGGAGGGAATGCATTAGTTTTTGTCCAATTTTATCTGCCGAAATATGTCCCTTTCATTATACCGCTTACATAGATGATGGCTACATAAATAATGAAGAACGAATAGTGCAAATATTCAGGGCTAGGGTTCAGAATTTTATGATTGAATCGGTTGTAGAAAAATTCGTAGAAGAATATGATAG
>JAAZMN010000137.1 GCA_012798795.1 Bacillota bacterium
AAGTTACCCAATTATTGGAAAGATCGCTATGGGTATGTGCTGTATTGATCTGACAGAGCATGCTAATCCACATAATCTATATGGAGCAGTAATTCAGATCCCCACTCGCAGAACCACAATAAATAGACGTATTCCAAAGATTTATCAAATGAAAGGAAAATTAGTAATAATAGATTGGCAAAATAAGCTGTGGAAACCTTTCTGTAAAAACAATCAGATTTATTTAAAGGAAATCTCAACCTATACAGCGAAAGAAACTCTCAAATGGAGGAATTGATATGGATATAAGCGGAAGAAAAATAATTGGCGGTTTGTTAATAATTTCTATTATAGCTATTTTGATAGCTTTCGTAGTTACTTCATTAGACACTGTCAATATCGGTAATAACATCGGTCTAATAAATATCGAAGGAGTTATCAGCTCAAACGCAAGCGGTTCTCTCTTAACAAAGCCGCGTCAAAGCTTCCTTTCTCAATTGCGTGCAGCAGAACAAGATCCCAGTATTAAGGCTTTGGTAATCAGAATTGACAGTCCCGGTGGAACATCAGGTACATCCCAGGAACTTTTTCAGGCAGTACTGCGTATTCGCCAAAAAGGAATTCCGGTAATCGTATCAATGGGTGATACAGCAGCATCCGGTGGTTATTATGTTGCTTCTGCAGCAGATTACATTTTTGCCAATGGTTCAACAATAACCGGATCAATTGGGGTTATTATGGAATTCACTAATCTTGAAGAATTATACAACAAAATTGGCATAAAATATGAAATTATCAAATCGGGAGCATATAAAGACGCAGGTCACTCAGCTCGCTCTCTAACTCCAGCAGAAGAAAAGCTGTTTGCAGATTTAATCCACGATGTATGGGATCAATTTGTAACTGATGTGACTGAGTCAAGGGGTTTAGAAAGGGAAAAAGTAGAAGCATTGGCAGACGGACGCATATTAACCGGTAGGCAAGCCTTGGAAGCAGGATTAATTGATGAAATCGGCGGTCTTGAAGAAGCTCTGAACAAAGCTCAAGAAGCAGCAGGAATTGTCGGCCCATTTAGAATAAAATCGTATCAAGAACCTCTCAGTTGGTTTGAACGTATATTATCTGTAATCAATAATGTGCCGAACATATTAGAGAATTTGCCCCGATCCTCGATCAGCATTAGGTATCAATATTAAGGAGAGAAAATAATGGCTTTAGATATATCAATTACCATTCTTACCCAACCCAAGAAAGGATTTCAACAGCTGCATCATAATGGAGGAGTCCTATGGGCGGTGGGTATTCTTATGGTTGCCGGTATTTCGCGTTCCATGGTCAATGTCAGTCTTGGTTTTTCATCATATTCATCAATGTATTTTTTGGTTCAGGCATTAAAATCTGTGTTCACTACTTTCTTTTCATCGGCTGTTATCTTTTGCTCTTGCAGATTGTTTAATGGGAAAGCAACATTTATGCAGACTTTTCAAGCTGTTGCCTTTGCATACCTGCCTTTTATTCTTATTGGACCATTAAGCTTGGCACTGATTCTATTTTCCTATCCTGCTCAATTGACCATTATAAGCTCATTTGTACTTTTGGCCTTAACAATCTGGTCTCTTGTACTGATTATTATCGGACTAAGAGAAACTCAGCAGTTTTCCACCGGGAAGACCATTCTAGTGCTGCTGGCTCCGGTAATCTTCATTTCGTTTCTGCTGATAATCGCCGCCATTAGTATTTATATTTTCTAGGACAATCAATAATGAGGTGATCTCCATCGCAAATTACAGCTCAGACACAAAAAAAATTATTCAAAGACTAAAAAGAATCGAGGGACAAGTTCGAGGTATTCAAAGGATGATTGCAGATGACCAATATTGTATAGATATATTGACACAAATAGCTGCCGCCCGCTCCGCTCTGAATCAGGTTGGATTAATTATTCTTGAAGAGCACAGTCACACCTGTCTCATAGAAGCAATTCAAGATAACCGCAGCGAAGCCATAGAGGAATTTATGGACGCCTTAAAACGTTTTATGAAATAGACATCCTAAATTTATCCAACTGCTCATATTTCTACGGCAGCATTTTAACCGGATCGATTGTTTCGTTATGGTATTTTACTCTAAAATCGAGATGCGGTCCGGTAGATAAACCCGTTGACCCTACTTTAGCAATGGGCTGATTTACAGTGACTTGTTCTCCAGCTTTAACTAATAGCTGCGAATTATGACCGTACCATGTAGTATAACCACCACTGTGGTCAATCACGATGCCCAAGCCATATTCCCCCATCCACCCTGCTTTAATAACTATACCGGGAGCAGCAGCTCGCACTGTTGTCCCTTTAGGTACTGCAATATCAATACCGCCGTGAAAATGTCTCACATTATTTATCGGATGATTTCGCCAACCATAAGGTGAAGAAATTCGCCCGATTACAGGCCAAATAAAATCGGGCGGCTTAATTTTGGCTATAGTCGAAACTGCTGCTATGGGAATAGTCAGCAGCTGTCCGGCTCTAATTTTGTTAGGATCATTTATCTGATTAAATTCAGCTAAATCATCTGCAGATAAACCGAATTTTTGGGCAATTACGGAAAGATTTTCACCATTTTTTACTATATATTCCTGATTATCAACAGCAGCGGCATCAATGTTGGGTATTAAAATTCTCTGCCCCGGTACAATTAATGAAGATGAAAGCCCATTAACCTGAAAAATCTTATCTAGAGGAACCTGATACAACTTGGCAATATCATACAGAGTATCCCCTGCTTGAACCATGTGAATCATACTCTGGCTCAAAAGTCCCCTTAATACTGCCAAAGTATCCGGACCTACTATCCCATCTTGAACAAGCTTTTGACTGGATTGAAATTCTCTGACAATCATATCGGTTTCAGGACCGAAAATACCATCAATTGACAGTGTATAACCAATGGACTGTAAGCCCTCCTGTAATTTATATACGTCTGCTCCCCGCATTCCTTTTTTTAAATAGCGAGTCCCTAACCCATCAGCAATAGATATCTGCGCTATAATTGACGTAACCACAAGAATTACAATGGAAAAAACGATTAGCCTAGCTTTCATAATACCCTCCCAAAAATTAAATACGAAATATTTTCCTTTATATGAAAGTATTGGTCTAATCGTCTATTCTTATACATGCTCCAGCTTTTACGCCTTTATAATGAATCTATATAGTGATAAGCAGACACAGCAGCTAAAGCACCATCACCAGCAGCTGTAATAATTTGACGTAGATTGGTATTCCGCACATCACCTACTGCAAATACTCCCGGTTTCCTAGTAGCCATATTTTCATCAGTTTCTATATAACCAGCTTCATTAAGTATGTCGATACCCTTCAGATAATTAGTATTCGGCAAAAATCCAACATATATAAATATCCCATCTGAATTTAGTAACTGCACATCATTGGTTTTTACATTCTTAATTTTAACTTGGGTTACTTTATTATCTCCAATAATCTCTTCAACTACCGAATCCCAAATAAAATTAAGCTTATCATTAGCAAAAGCTTTTGCTTGCAGAATCGGAGCTGCCCGCAGTTGATTGCGTCGATGTACTATTGACACAGATAATGCAAATCTAGTTAAAAAAATACCTTCTTCCACAGCTGAATCGCCACCGCCAACTACCACAACATTTTTGCCGCGAAAAAAAGCTCCGTCACAAGTGGCACAGTAAGAAACACCGCGACCGGCAAATTCTTGTTCGCCGGGAACATTTAGTTTTCTAGGTTGAGCTCCTGAAGCGATAATTAAAGCTTTTGCTGAAACCGAGTCACCATTTGTAAGATATACTGTTTTGATTTTTTCCGTAAGTTCAACAGATTTTACTTCTGCCTGCTTCCATTCAGTTTCAAATTCCAGCATATGCCGATACATTGAATCCGATAATTCTGCTCCTGTTGTCCGTTGAAATCCCGGGTAATTATCAATTTCAAGTGTGTTTTGCATCTGCCCGCCTGGAAGATCTTTCTCAATTACTAAAGTCTTTAGATTTGCTCTGCCAGCATATATACCTGCTGTAAGCCCTCCGGGACCTCCACCAATTATTATCAAATCGTACATCCATTACTCACCTCTTATAAAACAAATAAAAATATCCAGTGT
>JAAZMN010000138.1 GCA_012798795.1 Bacillota bacterium
GGACATATGGTGCGGCGTATGATTGCTGCTGCACAGCAGTCGTTAGTTGGTCAAACTCCACAAACCGGTGGGTTTCGTACAGGCACAGCAGGTTTTCCTTTAGAACCTGATGCTCAGAAATAACATCTAGTGTAATTTGGGATAGGCGGTTGATTACTGCCTATCTCTTTTTTGTGGGATATTACCATGGGTAAAGGTTTTCGTTTCGGGCATACTTATTAACGAGGCCGAAGGAGGTGACATGATGGCACGAGGCAGTAGGAGTAGAAATCGCAAAGTAATTCCTCAAGCAGCACAGGCTATGGATAAATTCAAGTATGAAGTAGCTTCGGAATTGGGCATCAATCCTGAGTATAAATCAGGGTATTGGGGAAACATTTCTTCTCGCGAATGTGGTGCTGTGGGAGGACATATGGTTCGTAGAATGATCGCAGCTGCTGAACAGTCATTAATTAATAAGCAAAGCGGATTTGGTCTAGAGCCAGATGCAAAGAGTTAAAAAACTTCGGCTTAAGTAAAATATAAGTAGGTAAGTCTTGACAGCAGGCTCCAGCAAAATAATTGTTGGAGCTTGACTTTTGGCTTCAATATTTTATATAATTTAATAGCAGTATCCACTTTTATTGTTAATAGGGATGAAACAACATGCACAAGTTTTTTATGGAACAAGCACTGTTAGAAGCAGAGAAAGCGCTGGAAATTGATGAGGTTCCCATTGGTGCAGTCATAGTATATGAGGGCAAAATAATTGGGCGAGGATATAATCAGAGAGAAACTTTAAATGATCCTACGGCCCATGCTGAAATTATTGCAATCCGCAGGGCAGCTCAAAATCTAGGTACTTGGCGATTGACGAATACAGAAATATATGTTACACTTGAGCCCTGTGCAATGTGTGCAGGAGCAATTGTTAATGCTCGGATTCATTCCTTGATATATGGTGCCGAGGATCCTAAAGCGGGTGCGGTGTCATCTCTAATGAATATAGTTCAAGATAAGCGTTTAAATCATCAGGTGGAAGTTATCAAAGGTATTCATGAAAATGCTTGCAGCCGTTTGCTTAAGGATTTTTTCTCAGATTTGCGAAAAAGAATTAAGCCTTAAGGAGAGGTGACAGAGTGGCCGAATGTGGCGGTCTCGAAAACCGTTGGATGCCTTTGGTGTCCCGTGGGTTCAAATCCCACCCTCTCCGCCATTAATCATGGAGAGATGCTGGAGTTGGTTGAACAGGCACGACTGGAAATCGTGTAGAGGTGATAAGCCTCTCGAGGGTTCGAATCCCTCTCTCTCCGCCATTTAAATATTTAACGACAGACATAAACAGCTGTCGTTTTTTGTTTTAGAGAAATGTATGCTAAAAAAGGGTTTTGATCAGCGAATCGTTAATTATCTATATTAGGTGACACATAAAATAAATGCGTTAAAACTCACATCGAGGGTTTGCCCAAAACCTTATAATACTGGGCTTTTGCAGTATTTTCCCGACTTGACAGGATTATTTGAATCGGATATAATGTGCTTATCGTGCTAGACGGGGAGTTAGCGGTGCCCTGTACCCGCAAGCCGCTATAGCGGGGTCGAATTCCCATCAGAGGATTGGTCTTGTGGGGTCCGGTCTAACCAAGTGGCGTTGACGATTGGGTCTTACGCAATAAGAATTTATGAATCCCGTCAGGTCCGGAAGGAAGCAGCGGTAAGTAAAACCTCTTATGTGCCGTAAGGAAGCCTGATTTGAGCAAACTAGTTAGGTTACGCCTGGAAGATCCTTTCGAAGATGGGTGCACGATATTTTTTTGTCAACGGTGTAAAATTTTGGAGGAATCGCAGTGACATATTTGTCATTATACCGCCGCTGGCGGTCGCAGAGTTTCGCGGAGGTTGTAGGACAAAATCATATTGTACAGACCCTAAAAAACAGTTTGGATACGGGGAGGATTACGCATGCGTATCTATTTGCTGGACCAAGGGGAACCGGAAAAACTACATTAGCACGCTTGTATGCCAAAGGATTGAATTGTGTTAATGGACCAAGTTCGGATTTTTGTCAGGAATGCACTGAGTGTGTTCAGATTACTCAAGGCAGTTCTCTTGATGTTATCGAAATAGACGGAGCATCAAATCGTGGGATTGATGAGATTAGGGAATTACGTGAACAAGTTCGTTATGCACCTGTTAACAGCAGGTATAAGGTATATATTATTGACGAGGTACATATGCTTACACCTGATGCCTTTAACGCTCTTTTAAAGACATTAGAAGAACCGCCCGAAAGAGTAGTTTTCATTTTTGCTACTACAGATCCGCAAAAAATTCCAGCAACTATATTATCCCGGTGCCAGCGCTATGATTTTAAGAGATTTTCAGTTGAAGAAATTACTAATCATCTCCAATATGTTTTAACTAAGGAAGGTGTTACGCCGGAAGCAGGTGCTTTGGAAATAATAGCAGAGCATGCTGATGGCGGGATGAGAGATGCACTTGGAATTGCTGATCAGTGTTTAGCATATTCGGATCGATTAACAGCTGATGTAGTCAGTGAAGTTCTTGGAGTTGCCCCTAGATCCAAAATTACTGCTTTTTTACAGGCGCTGGATCAAAAAGATGCTCCTAGACTAATAGAACATATTAATGGATTATATATTGACGGCAAGGATTTAACTCTTTTTGTTCATGATCTGCTTAGATTTTTGCGTAATGGGATTGTGTATCCCCAAACGCTGCAGGATATAGGAATTACTTGGGACAGCCAATTCATTTTACGGGTTATGGAGGCATTTGCCGAGTGCGAACGAGAAATGCGATACATAAATGATACGAGTGTTCCATTAGAATTGGCTGTTTTAAAATTAATCCAGTCTGTTCCCGAAACATCCACTTTAGAGATAGAACGCTTAGAAACAAAGATAAATGAAATGGAAGTAAAGGTAGCACAACTGCTTAAAGATGCTGCTTCGATTCATGATAAAAAACACGATGTTCCTGCTCAATCTGAAGTATTAGCTGCAATCAATCCCAGCAGTGATGAGCAGGAAAAGCTTAAAACCATTAGAGATAATTGGTATAATTTTCTTCAGACGCTCCATGATGAGCGTTTAGTTCAGCCGGAAGCGTTTTTACGGGAAGGTTACCCTGTAGGTTTTGAGAACAACACCCTGATTATTGCTTTTCCTAGTAAAAGAGGATTTCATAAGGCCAGTATCGAGCAGGAAAAACATCGTCAGCCGGTTGAACATGCATTGTCAAAAATGTTTGGGTGTGAGATTTTAATCCGGTGCATAATCAGCGATGAATTTCAGTATGAATCCGAGGAGTCACCAGCAGCTGATCAAGAGACGGCTGATTCGAAAGATGAGCCTATGCAGACGAAAAATGAATCCGGTTTAGAATCTGGTTCGGAACCTGAATATGATGAAGCGGTTAATGCCGCCTTACGTATATTTGGCGGAAAGATAATTGATATTAAGAAGGATGAGAAGGGTGGCAGTTAAAAAATGAACATGCAGAAAATGCTTAAACAGGCTCAAAAAATGCAGGCAGAAATGGCAAAAACCCAAGAAGAGTTAAAGCAAAAAACTGTAGAAGTAACAGCCGGAGGAGGAGTCATTACTGTTATTGCCAATGGTAGTTTAGAAATAACTGATATTAAGATTCAACCTGATGCAGTTGATCCTGAAGATGTAGATATGCTGGAAGATTTAGTGCTGGCAGCAGTAAATGAAGCATTACGTAAAGCACAAGATATGGCGGCTCA
>JAAZMN010000139.1 GCA_012798795.1 Bacillota bacterium
ACATTTACTGTGGAAAAGAGTCGGGAAACTGGTCAAATCCTAATTTCCGGTCTTGGTGATCTTCATCTAGAAATTATGTGCAGCAGATTGCACAAAAAGTTTGGGGCAGAAGTTGAGTTGTCTACTCCGTTAGTGCCTTATCGTGAAACAATTCGCAGTAAAGCTAAGATTGAAGGTAAACACAAAAAACAATCTGGCGGTAGAGGGCAATATGGTCATGTATGGATTGAAATAGAGCCGGGAACAGATAATCCTGAAGACCAATTAGAGTTTGTTGACAATATATTCGGAGGAGCTGTCCCGCGTCAATACATTCCTGCTGTTGAGAAAGGTATTCGCGAAACCATGGAAGAAGGAATTATTGCCGGATATCCTATTGTGGCACTAAAGGTAATTTTATATGACGGTTCATATCATAGTGTAGACTCTTCCGAGATGGCATTTAAAATTGCAGCATCTATGGCTTTAAAGAAAGGTTTTTTAGAAGCAAACCCGGTATTGCTGGAGCCAATTTTAAATGTAAACGTAACTGTTCCCGAGAATTTTATGGGAGATGTTATGGGTGATCTTAATAAAAAACGGGGGAAAATTTTAGGAATGGAACCTAAAGGTTCTAACCAAGTTATCCGGGCTCAAGCACCTATGAGTGAGATGTTTAGATATGCTATTGATCTTAGGTCGATTACTCAAGGCAGGGGTTCGTTTACAAGTGAGTTCAGTCATTATGAAGAGGTACCTCAGCAAATTGCAGATGCTGTAATTGCTGCCAGCAAAGAAGACTCGTAGAGCTTTAGTGTTCTAGCTGTCCATAGAATCCTTAAAATTGTTATAAATATGCAGTCCATATTCGGGACTGCATATTTTTTTCTGTCCTATCATAGATTTTAAAGAGTATAGACTTAAGTTGGGAGGGGCCGGTTTTGAAAAATTCAGCTGGTTCTATCAAGATCTCTACAATATTACGAAGTGTAATTGTATCAATACTGACTATGTTAGCCCTTGCAATTATCCTTGCAATTATAGCCTTTGCTTCGTCATGGCAGCACTCTGACCTGATCTTAAATATCTGCAATTATCTTAGCATCCTTGTGGGAGCGTGTTATTGCGGTTTTAAACTAAAATATAAGTTGTGGCTCAACGGTGCAATTGTCGGAATAATTTATCTGCTGGCTTTAACTTTAATTCGTGCCGACTTATCTCTTGTATTACAGTGGGCATGGATTAAACAACTGCTAATAGTAGGTGGTATCGGTATTTTAGGTGGTCTAACGGGAGGATTTATCCAAAATTAAAAAGACCGGAAGAATCTGGTCTTTTTATCTGCTAAATGATGGCAGGGGAGACAGGACTTGAACCCGCAGCACCCGGTTTTGGAGACCGGTGCTCTACCAATTGAGCTACTCCCCTAACACTTTTATAATATATCACACTATGCTGTTTTGGTCAACCCATTACAGCTAACAAAAAATCAAATAATTACTTGTTTCAAGCATCCATTAGATGAGACATGCCCTAAAAAAGCAGGATTTCCTGCCTCTCTGTCGTATGATAATATGTGGTAGTCGATACAATAAGATGTAGACTAGATTAAGGAGGAATAAAATTGTCTCAATTTATTGGTAAAGTTCCTGTCGGTATTTCCAACAGACACTTACATCTTTCTCAAGAAGATTTAGAAACACTCTTTGGAAAAGGATATCAATTAACTCCGGTAAAAGATTTGTCGCAAACCGGTCAGTTTGCCTCAGAAGAACAGGTTACTATAGTAACTAAGAAAAATGCAATTCAAAATGTGCGAGTATTAGGCCCGTTAAGAAGTAAAACACAAGTAGAGATTTCCAGAACAGATGCTTTTACACTGGGGCTGAGGCCACCTGTACGGGATTCAGGTTCAACTGAGAATTCTGAAGCAATTACTTTAGTCGGTCCAAAAGGATCAATTTTTTTAGAGAATGTTGTTATTATAGCTTTACGCCATATACATATGACACCAAAAGATGCTGAAACCTTCAGTGTAAAGGATAAAGATATAGTAAAAGTGAAGACTAAAGGTGAGCGGGGGCTGACTTTTGATAATGTTATAATTCGTGTTCGCGATGACTTTGTACTGGAAATGCATATTGACACTGATGAAGCAAATGCTGCTTGTTTATCAAACGGTCAATTGGTTGAGGTATATAAGTAATATTAAATTGATATAGAGGTGAATTAAATGAGTTTATTACATATTGCTAATGTTGTGCGTGGGCTATCAGCCGATGGAATTGAACAGGCTGGCTCCGGTCATCCGGGTTTACCTTTGGGTTGTGCGGAGATTGGTTCAGTTTTGTATTTTGACTGCATGAAACACAATCCTCAAAATCCAATGTGGCCAAATCGTGATCGTTTTATACTTTCTGCAGGTCATGGCTCGATGCTGTTATATTCGCTGCTGCATCTAAGCGGATATGATTTGCCACTTGAGGAACTCAAGCGTTTTAGACAACTGGATTCAAAAACACCCGGGCACCCTGAGTATGGGCATACTCC
>JAAZMN010000140.1 GCA_012798795.1 Bacillota bacterium
AGCCATTATTTGATAAAGAGAAATTGGAAGCTTTTATTCATACTATGCTAAATTATATTCCTTCATACAAGATTTTACTGCAGATACCGGTTTATGCATTAATGTGGAACACTACTGATTCAGCTAGCACTGCGGTTAAACTCAGTTATTCAGAGGCTATGACTAAGGTATTTGTCCATGGAGCTAAATTGGAAACAGATGATGATGGCAGGATGTATTATGTGTTTATCAGCAAGAATGAAGAATGGCAATTACAAATCTGTACCATAGACCAGATAAATCAAGCAGTTGCATTAATTAATCGTTATAACTTGGCAGGATTAGTAATCGATAGTTTAGGAAAAGAAGATAAAAGACTGTGGCAGGTAGTACAATCTCATTTCAGCATTCAAAAATATTTGTAAAAGCTCTCCTTGTTAACATTTTTTCTAAGGGTTATTCATATATATAATTGAATTACGGTGTAAACATAAGGGGGGAGAAAAAAGCATGAGCCTCAAAATAAAAGAGGAGTTCTTACATGTAGAGAGTTTGATCGGAGAAAATACAACCCAGACTGTATTGCAGACAACGCTAGATATACCCAGTACTGCACCGAATATTGCACGAGTAGTGTGGGTAAAAGGATCAGCCGTAATTACTGACAGTATTGTCGGTTTAGACAAGGTTAATTTGGAAGGCTGCATCGATCTAAGTCTCGTTTATATGTATGAAGATTTGGAAGAGAACCGACTTAATTACCAAGTAGTTCCATACCGCCATGCAATTAATTTTAGTGACTACGTGGAGGTTATTGGAGCAGAAGAAGACATGTTAGTTCAGGCAAAAGTTGATCTATTAGAGATAGAATGGGAATTACAGCTCCATCAACGAACAGTTCATGTGGATGTTTTAATGCAATCTACAGTAAAAGTAAAACAGCAGTCAAGTTATCAAGCAGTGACTAACGCCAGTGTCCGTGCTCCTAAGAAACTAGTGGTTGACGATGGAGTGTTTCATGTTCAATCGCAGTTAAAACAGGTTAGCACATCCCAGTTATTAGATGAAGATATTACATTGCCTGAAGGAGCTGTTCCGATAAACTTGATTCTTGAAAGTCATTTTCAACCTAAAGAGTTAAAAACTCAGGTGACTGCAGAAAACATATCCATATCCGGTAAATTGGCAAGCTCACTAATTTATTTGGATGAAAATGGTAATGTGGAGTATTGTACCATGGAAGAGTCTGCTGCTTTTCAGCTCACTGTACCAAATGAGACTAAAATAACAGAATTAGTAGTTGAACCGCAGATTAAAGTAAATGCCAAGCCGGAGTTTACTCCACCCAGCTTGAGTTATAATTTATATGGTGAGTTAGATTTAAAACTGACTTTATATGAATTAAAATACGTTAGACTGGTGATGGATCTGGATTGCTCAGGTTGTTTAATTGAAACACGGACTCGAGGGATAATGCTGGATAATTTGGTAAATCAAAAGACGCAGCAGTCTTCTGCTCGCGGCGTTATCGAACTGGGCAGTAATAATCCGCCGATTCGAGAAATCTTACAGGCTGAGGGTTGGATTAAGTCATTTGATTATCGGATTGATGAAGACAAGGTATTTGTTGATGGAGCAATTAGTCTGGAAATTGTTTACTTAGCTCATACTGACGAAGAGTTAAAACCTTTATACATGGCAGAATTTAATAATGCGATTCCATTTCAACAATCAATTGCAATAGGAGGGGTTCAACCAGGAATGACGGCCGATCTAACCATTACAGTAGACGAATTACAGCTGGATTTGATTAATCGAGAAACCATTGAAATTGATGTGAGTTATTGTTCCAAGTTAAAGGTAACTGAACCTATTCACCAAGAGGTAGTGGTTGAAGCTTTAGAAATTCCGCCTTTAACGGAGGACCCTCCTTCCGTCACTTACGTTTTTGTTAAAAACAAGGATACTCTATGGAAACTTTCTCGGCAGTATCATACATCTGTTGAAGCAATTATAGATTCAAATTCATGGTTAAGGGAACGGGACGATATGACGATTAGAGCTGGAGATCGGTTATGCATTCCTAGAAAAGGATGATAAAGGCAGGTAGAGCAATAAAACGGGTCAAAAACTTGGCCTGTTTTATTTTTTTACGCTTGATAAATGGACATACTATACTAAAAATTTATAAGGGGAGACTAGATTAATGCATATAATGGCTCTTTTAACTGCAGCTGTATCTGGAATCGCCATGGCAGTTCAAGGTTCGCTTAATACTGATTTAGGAAAGTCTATTGGTTTACTTGCCGGAACATTTGTAGTACAGATTGTAGGGACTGTTTTTGCACTGCTGCTGTTAATACTCGGCTTGGGCAGATCACAGTGGAATATGCTTAATACGGTGCCTTGGTACAGCTTTTTAGGGGGAGTGATTGGCGTGGGCATTGTTTATGGAGTTGTTTACAGTATTTCCAAGGTTGGGGCAGCAGCAGCCACAACTGCAATTATTGTCGGTCAAATATCCATGGCAGCTATTGTAGATTGTTTCGGATTGTTTGGATTAGAAAAAATACCTTTTAATATGTGGAAGGGTTTGGGAATCATATTGATGGCCATCAGTGGCTGGCTTTTATTACGCAAATAACGGCAGGAGATTCTATCTTAATGCGGAATACTTGTATATGTAGTGGGGTGAATGCATGAATGCCATTGCTGTAAAAGTACACGGGAAAATAAATCTTACCTTAGATGTTTTACGACGCCGCACTGATGGATATCATGAAATTCGCAGTGTAATGCAGTCAATTGCTCAATATGATCGTCTCATAATCCGCAAGGCACAGACAGGCATTGAATTAGTAACTAAAACTGAGTTTACTGAACCGGAAAACAATTTGGCATATAAGGCCGCAGAACTATTTTTTAGTGCTGTTTCGCTTCATGCGGGAGTAAAGATAGAATTAGAGAAAAACTTACCCATTTCCGCAGGATTAGCCGGGGGAAGTGCAGATGCGGCAGGTGTATTATGGTCACTAAACAAGCTTTATCAAACTAATCTATCTCTGGCACAGTTACAAGCTTTAGCTCAAAAATTAGGTGCGGATGTACCGTTTTGTATTCAAGGGGGCACCTTGTTGGCGGAGGGCATAGGAGAGAAGTTAAGTTTACTTCCGGCACTACCCGATTATGCAATAGTGTTAGTGAATCCGAATTATTCTATCAGCACAAAAGAAGTATATCAAGCACTTGCCCCTTCTATGTTTGGAGATAACTATACAACCCGTTTGATTAATGCTTTAAACCAAAAACAAAATATTACCGATTGTTTTGGGAATGTGTTGGAACAAATCAGCAGTTCGCAAGTTCCCGAAATAAAGGTTTGGCAACAGCGATTGTTGGAATCTGGAGCTGAAAGTAGTATTATGTCCGGAAGCGGCCCCACAGTAATGGGAGTATTTACATCAAAAGAATTGGCATTGCAGTTTCTAAATAAATGGAACAAACAATGCAGGATGACACTTACTAAACCGTGGAACACTGGAATTACAGTGATAAAAGAATAGAGGTGGCATAAAAGCCTATGCAGGTGGATGCTATTGTTCTTGCAGGTGCAAGAAATGACGGTAAATTGCTTGAAATCAGCTCGTGTGAATTTGAAGCATTAATTCCTATTAATAATCGGCCAATGATACAATACGTTATTTCAGCATTACAGGAGTCTACAAAAATTAGGGATATTGTTGTAGTCGGTCATTTGGCACTAAAACCATATTTACAAGAAAATATTGTTCTGTTAGAATGCGGCAAATCCATGTCGGAGAATATTAAAATTGGCATTGATTATCTTGAGTCTAAAAATCATGTGTTAATTATTACTTCTGATATTCCTATGATTACCAGAGAGGCTATAGATGATTTTATTGATCGGTGCAGTGAGCAAGTTGGCGATTTATTTTATCCGGTAATAACTAAAGAAATAAATGACCAGGCTTATCCGGGGGTCAAACGTACTTATGTTAAGCTGAAAGGCGGCACTTATACAGGTGGGAATTTCGTGCTGATGGCTCCGAATGTAATCGATGATTGTTATATGATGATTCAGCGTGTGGTGGCATTGCGGAAAAAACCGGTTAGAATCTCAAGAATGCTTGGGTTTAGATTTATTATAAAGCTGGTATTACGCAGATTAACAATTAATGAAATCGAAAAGCGGGTTGAAAAAATGTTTGGTTTACAAGCTCTTGCTGTCATTTCCTTTTATCCTGAAATCGGTACTGATATAGATAAACCAAGTGATTGGGAAATAGCTAGAAGAGTATTGTCTATACGGGCAAAATAATATGGAGTGATAATGTGGGTGGTTTTTTAAGTATTGACGGACCATTGTATAAGATTTTAATGCAGGTTTATAATTTGCTGGTTCTAAATTTGCTGTGGTTTTTTTTCAGTATACCTTTGTTTACAATTGGAGCGTCGACTACTGCCTTATTTTATGTAACTAGGAAAATAGTTAACGACTATGACTACTCAACTCCAGTTAAGGGTTTTTGGAA
>JAAZMN010000141.1 GCA_012798795.1 Bacillota bacterium
AAATCATGCCAATTACTGTATCTGTAGTTAACGGAAGTTTTAAGTTTTCAAAATATGTTATTTCAGTTGTGATTTTATCTTGCTCTCCCCGTTTAACTGTAACAAAAAAATCCTCGCTCGTTACTGTATTTACTAGTTCGGGCTTACCTTTCTGTAATACAAGTTCGTCGACTTGCGTGTCTTTTTCTGCCACTAAGTGATTGGTATATTCGCGGAAACCGTAATCTAATAATTTAGTAATGTCACTTTCCCGTTCTGCTTCACTTGAACAACCTAAAACAACTGCAATTAATCTTAATCCGTTTCGTTCTGCGGTTACAGCAAGGCAATGGCCGGCTTCTGTTGTAAATCCGGTTTTTAGTCCGTCGACACCTTGATAGCGCCTAAGCAGCTTATTGTAATTCCATAATTGAGGTCTTTTTGTTGTTTGGGCACGCATTGTATATTCATAAGTGGATACAAAATCAATTAATAAAGGAACTGTTAGGCAGTGGCGAGATAAAATAGCAACATCATGAGCACTCATTAACTGCTTTCCTCCACCCAAGAGACTTGGAGGTAATCCACTAGCATTAGAAAACTCTGTGTTTTTTAGTCCTAATTCATAAGCTCGTTTATTCATTTGTACTGCAAAATTAGCTTCTGAACCAGATAAATATTCAGCTACAGCAGCTGAAGCGTCATTAGCTGAACCAACGGCGATTGCATACAGCATTTCTTTAAGAGTCAGCTGTTCACCGATTTCTAACCAAACTTGTGAACCTCCCATTGAAGCAGCACGCTCACTGGTTGTTATTAAATCAGTAAGGGCCACCTTTTTTTCATCTACAGCCTCAAGTGCTAGAGTCATAGTCATCAGTTTGGAAATGCTGGCTACAGGTAAAGGCTCATCAATATTTTGAGCATAGAAAATCTCTCCACTGCGTCCATCCATTAAAAGTGCAGCCTTGCCTTTAATTTCTAAGTCTGTGGAAAACGCTGTAGATGTAATTAAACAAAAAAGTGCAGCAATTAGAAAAACAAAACCTAGACGTTTCAAATACCCACCCCCCTTGTATGCTTATATAAATAAATATGGGGCTTGCGGCCCCATTATACATCTAAAGTGGTTATTTTTTTGTAGATAAGCTTCTGCTTTAGCGGAGGACTTGGATTGATTTTGTAACATTCTAACAGTGCATTGCCCTCGAGCTTAATTGGTTTATTGCTGTGAATAACTGCCAGCGGTTGTTCAAAAGCGGTATAGTCGCCTACTTTCCTTTTCAGCTCAATGCCGACACTAACATCAATGATATCGGTCTTAGTCTGTCTTCCTGCACCTAGACTCATGGCGATATTTCCAATTTTTAGAGTATCGATGCTGCTAACATACCCGGATTTTTGGCTTTTAACTACAGTTTTGAACTCAGCCTGTGGTAATAGTGACGGCTCATCAATAACTTTAGGATTGCCTCCTTGATAAGCGACGAATTCTGCAAGTTTAACTAATCCCTCTTTGGATTTCAATTTCTTTTTCAGTAATTTATAGGCTTCATTAACATTAGCTGTATAATCAGCCAACACTAACATTTCTGCTCCAAGTAAGAGGCAGAGCTCTGTTAGATCTTGTGGACCGCTGCCTGCAAGAGTTTTTATGGCTTCTTTAACTTCTAATGAATTACCAATCATAAATCCTAAGGGTTGATCCATATTTGTAATTAGTGCAGTAGTAGGTTTTCCTACTTGTTTTCCTATTGCTGTCATAGTTTTGGCTAATTCTACAGCCTCGTCAAGCTGTCGCATAAATGCACCGTTTCCTGTTTTCACATCAAGAACAAAGCCATGGGCACCTGCAGCCAGTTTTTTGCTCATAATTGATGAAGCGATTAATGGAATTGAATCTACTGTAGCCGTAACATCGCGTAATGAGTATAATTTTTTATCAGCTGGTGCAGTAAAATCAGATTGACTCATTATACAGATATTAATCTGATTTACTTGATCAATAAAATCTTCTGGAGAAACCTCTGTATTAAATCCGGGAATACTCTCTAGTTTATCAATTGTACCGCCGGTATGACCTAAACCTCGTCCCGACATTTTAGCTACAGGAACACCGCAGGAGGCAACTAAAGGAGTGACTATCAGCGTAGTTGTGTCGCCGACTCCGCCAGTGGAGTGTTTATCAATAATTTTGCCTTTTATCTTGCTCAAATCATACCACCTGCCAGAATTAGCCATTGCCATGGTAAAATCTGCAGTTTCCCGATAATCCATTCCTTGAAAATAGACAGCCATACAAAAAGCTGCCATTTGATAATCCGCTATATTTCCCTTTGTATATTCAGAGATCAAAAATTGTATTTCAGCTGTTGTTAACGGATTGCCATTGCGTTTTTTCATTATTAGATCATAAGCGCGCATAAATTCACCCCATTAGTTCATTTAAAAAGCTTTTACCTGCAAAAATTGGCTTTAATCGATAGAATTCGGCGATTGTTTGAGCAACATCTGCAAATGTTTCTCGGGTTTGTAAATCAACAGGATTGATGTTTTTCCCATATACTAGTAACGGTACATATTCTCGGGAATGATCAGTACTTTTTGTAGTAGGATCACAACCGTGATCAGCAGTGATTAAAAGAAGATCATCAGGTGCCAATGCATCAATAATTCTCGGTAAAAGTTGATCAAATTCTATGAGAGCATCAGCATAACCTTGATAATCATTACGATGGCCAAAAAGCATATCAAAGTCAACTAAATTTGCGAAAATCAATCCCGAATCGATTTCATTTATGCTTTCAATGATATTAAAAACAGTTTCCAAATTATTGTGTGAAGGGACATGCTTACTGATTCCTCTTCCGGTAAAAATATCATATATTTTGCCGATTGCCGTTACGTGAATTCTATTTGCAGTCAAATAGTCCAGTATAGTTTGGCCAGTTGGTTCTATGCTAAAGTCTTTACGGTTTTGAGTACGCTTAAAATCACCTGTTTTTCCTATAAATGGCCTGGCAATTACTCTGCCCACTCCGTGTTCACCAACAAGTATTTCTCGTGCTGCCTGGCACCACTGATATAACTGGGGTAAGTGTACTATTTGTTCATGAGCCGCAATCTGAAAAACACTGTCAGCTGAGGTATATACAATAGGTTTGCCGGTTTTAATGTGTTCTGCACCAAGTTTTTCAATTATTTCTGTACCTGATGCAGTAGTGTTACCAAGTATTTCCCTGCCAATAGCTTGAGAAAAAGCGTCAATAATTGTTTTAGGAAATCCATTGGGATACGTGGGAAAAGGTGTGGTTAAAACCAATCCTGCCAATTCCCAGTGACCAGTAGTTGTGTCTTTACCTGGGGACTTCTCTGCCATTTTTCCCCATGCCGCCATTGGATTTTTTTGAGGAATAACTCCTGTAATCGGGATAATATTACCCAAACCCAAACGCTGTAAATTGGGCAGCTGTAAACCTCCGACGGCTAAAGCTAAATTGGCTAAAGTATTACTACCTTCATCACCGTACTGCCAAGCATCCGGCAGTTCTCCTACTCCTACACTGTCTAAAACAACTAAAACAAATCTACTCATATTTCGACCTCCTAATCTTATTTAGTGTCAATTTTAGCGCGTGGATGTGTGTTTTGGTAGACTGAACGTAAATGATCTATAGTCAAATGAGTATATATTTGGGTTGTTGCAATATCTGAGTGTCCTAACATTTCTTGTACAGAACGCAGATCAGCCCCATTTGCAATCAAATGAGTTGCAAATGAATGGCGTAGTACATGGGGACTGACAATATCCAGCCCGCATTGTTTGCCATAATGTTTCAGGATTTTCCAAAACCCCTGTCTAGTTAAGCGCGAACCTCGTGCATTTACAAACAGAGCCCTTTGGGACGGGTGTTTAACTAATTTATTACGGCATTTTTTTAGATAAAGGTCCACTGCCTGCAGTGCTTTACCCCCTATGGGTATAATACGCTCCTTATTTCCTTTTCCGATGCAGCGGACAAATCCCAAGGTATCAATATCTCCCAGGTTTAATCCTACTAATTCCGAGACTCGCAGTCCGGTGGCATAAAGTACTTCCATCATTGCCCAATCTCGATAGCCGGTTTTCTTACTTAAGTCAGGCATACTTAACAGCTTGTCTACTTCTTGAACAGTTAAAACATGAGGAAGCTTATATTCAATTTTTGCTTTATCCAAGAGATTACAGGGGTTTTCTTTTATTAGATCTTCCATAATTAAATAATCAAAAAAACCGCTTAATGCTGCAGTTTTTCTAGCTATCGTAGCAGCTGTATGTCCTTCGCTCCGTTCAAGATAAGCCATATAATCTACAATTACAGCAGCATTAATCTCAAATAATGAAGTGTTTGTTTCAGCAATATAGTGGATAAACTGATTTAAATCCAGATTATACGCGGATATGGTGTTATCGGCTAATCCGCGTTCTATAGTTAGATGATTAAGATAGTCACTGATAATAGCTAATGCTCGCTCCATATTTACCACCTTTTTAATTTATGTGATCAATCCATGTGATAGTTGGATAAAAATCGGTGTTATATACATTTCGACCAAAGCGGCTGCAGCCAAAAGAGCGCAGCTGACCAATATAATCAATGTGCTGCCAATAAATTGATTAAGAATATTTCCCTTGGATGAACCCGTCAGAGTTTTAACAGCGGCAGCAGCAAAAGATAACGAAGTGGTACTTGTTATGATTAAAGCTGGAAGTATCAATAAATTATGCGGCAGTACAGAAGCAATAGCCACAATGATTCCATTAAAACTCATTTCAGAAATAATAAATCCAACCGTAAATCCTAAGACAAATCCACGCATAAAGATAATGCCTAGAATCAAAGGAGCACCAATGATTGTTAATCCTAAAACCCATACAAGCCCATTAATTTTGATTATATTATCAACAATGCACTGCACTGCCAGTGAATGGCGATTTGCCATCTTTAATTCTTGCGGGAATGAATTATAAAAACTATAAATATAACTGCCGAGATCTGCAACCTGTGATGGAGATAATGTTTTTACAGCTAATGAGCCAAAAATTAAACCCATTAATAATAAGATCAATGTTCCGGTTAACAGCGGTAATCTTTGCCTAAAATAATACAGCAACTATAATACCTCCTTTGTGCCTGTCTACAAGATTATATGACAGGGAAAAGTAAGATATGTCATTATTTAGTCGGTATTATTTTGGACAGACAATTGACTGCTGCAATTTGGAATTCTATATCATCAGTTTGTTTTTGCCACTGAACAATGGAAAAACCACAATTATCAAGTTTAAATGGATAGCATTTATTAATCTCTATATTTAGAATCGCTGCCAAAATTGCACGAATTGTTCCTCCGTGGCTCACTGCAAGTACACATTGAAAATCGCTATTGCTAATATCCGAAAGCCAATCTTTTACTCTGTCCAGCATTTGACTGGCGGTTTCTCCTCCGGGAATTTCAGTATTAATATCTGTTTTACGACGCTGATAAAGCTCACTGTATTTAGTAATTACCTGCTGACGCGTAAGCCCTTCCCATACTCCAAACGAGAATTCACGTAATCTAGGTTCAGGCTTGACCATAAGATTATGAGGTTTGGCAATTAACTCAGCTGTATTAGAAGCTCGTTTTAAATCACTTGATACGATTATGTCGATGGCCCAAGACTCAAAGTAGGCAGCAAGTGACTTTGCTTGGATAATTCCGTCTTTGGATAAAGGCAGATCCTTTTGTCCTTGAAACTTACCTACTTTATTCCAAAGCGTTTCAGCATGACGCACTAATACTAGAGTTCCCACTCGCTCCTTCCTCCCTATTAATAAAATTTCTATTTGAGATAACATTAAACCTCTTTTTTGGCATTATTTGACAACCTCTGCATAAACTATAAAACACAAACGAGAAGGAGGTCTGTAATTTGATCATCATTATTGGTAAAAAAGATGAGGTATTATCAGAAATACGTAAAGCAGCATTGAAATATGCTACTCTAGCGGAGTGGATTGCACACAGTGCCAGCCGGCAAATAAACCAGAAGCAAAAGCCGTATCAAAAAAATACAGATCTTCATTAGGAGTTCTACCCATAGACTTTAACTCAATTTCTGTATCTGTTAATATATATCGATATTCATTTGTATTTATCCATTTAATCAAATGGTTTTCCAGTAAACTCAGCTGAGAATTGATTTCATGCTTCTCTTTTAGATCCATTGGGAGAGGAATACTGCAGGGATGTTCGGTAATTCTATTAAAGACAGTTAACGAATGATGACTGATACCTAAGTGGCGCTGTCTTGGATCAGCAAAACTAATACGGGGAAGTCCGATTGCGGTTCCTTTTAAAGTGTGAATAGCATTTAAAAAAACTCCTTGTTCTAATGCAGTTGTCCCCCATCTGGTATTTGTACCGACAATACCAGGACCCATTAAAATAACTGCAGCATCAGCTCGGCAAACATGTTTTGCCGTTAAAAGTGCACTGTATACATTAACTGCCTCAAAATTTCCCCCAAATGCATGATTAAATGTAATGGTATCTTTAAGCATTTCAAGCTTCGTCAGCATCTCCACTTGACGACTAAGAGCAAGGGGTAATGCAGCTCCGTCACTCATTAAATAAACCAGCTTTTTATCCGGTGCTGCATAATTAAAACCGAGGCAAACAGGAGCTAACATGCTGTGTAATGTACCTACAATTACAGGCAAGCCAGCTATATCGTCAACCTGTGCTAGTAATTGATGGTATGGACTGTCAGGTTCTTCTACGCTTAATACTCGTCCTTGTAATGGCGTATAGCGCAGTTTCATAATATGTCCTTCATTTTGTAAAATGTCTAACTTGCGGTTATTTATAATCGCCATGACAAAATGATATCCACCACTGCCTAAAGACAAGCTGACTGCAGTGGTATTTAAAACTACCCGATCACCTACTCTGCATCTACCGGTTAATTTGGGAAAACATATAGCCTTCTCTTTTTCTCCGGATAGTAAGGTCAGCAATTCTTGTTTAATATCTGTTTCGGATAATATTTCTAAGACTGCAGCATTACTTACTTGACAATCCATGTTTTTCACCTTTATAAGAATATTGTTAGAAAAAGCAGGTGCTTTTACTACCTGCTTGTGTACATATATTGTTATTTTTTATTATTCTTATCTGACGGTAAAAGCGCTTTACGTGACAGGTTTATCCGGCCTTGACGATCAATTTCAGTTACTTTAACTAAGATTTCATCTCCTACTCGAACAACATCTTCTACTTTGTTTACTCTTTCATTGGACAATTGCGATATATGCACTAATCCTTCTTTTCCTGGTAAAATTTCCACAAAAGCACCAAACTTCATAATGCGTTTAACGGAACCTAAATAGTTAGCTCCTACTTCTACATCTTTGGTATATCTTTCGATCATCTGATAGGCTTTTTCGCTGTCACCTTCAGCTGTCGAAGCTATGAAAACTCGTCCGTCATCTTCAATGTCAATTTCTACATTTGTTTCTTCGATTATTTTACGGATTGTTTTTCCGCCGGGTCCAATTACATCACGGATTTTATCGACAGGAATTTCCATTGTTAAAATCCTTGGTGCATATGGTGAAAGATCGGGGCGTGGTTGACTTATTGTTTGATTCATTTTATTGAGAATAAATAATCTGCCTTCTTTGGCTTGGGCCAGTGCTTTTCGTAATATATCCTGGCTTACTCCACCAACTTTAATGTCCATTTGCATAGCTGTTACACCTGCACTTGTTCCGGCTACTTTAAAATCCATATCTCCTAGTGCATCTTCCATCCCTTGAATATCCGTTAAAATAACAATATCATCTTCGTATTTGACTAACCCCATAGCGATACCGGCGACAGGTGCTTTAATCGGAACTCCTGCATCCATTAAGGCTAATGTGCTCCCGCATACACTAGCTTGTGAGCTGGAACCATTAGATTCTAATACCTCTGAAACTAATCGTAGAGTGTACGGAAATTCATCCTCTTCGGGAATAACAGGCAGTAAAGCTCTTTCTGCTAACGCTCCATGGCCAATTTCTCGTCGTCCTGGAGAGCGCATTGGTTTAACTTCCCCTACACTAAAAGCAGGAAAATTATAATGATGAATATAACGTTTTCGATCATCTTCGGTTAGATTGTCCATTAGTTGTTCATCAGACTTTAAGCCTAAGGTACAGACGGTAAGAACTTGAGTTTGACCTCTTGTAAACAATCCAGAACCATGAGTTCTTGGCAAAATACCCACTCTGCAGGTAACCGGACGTATCTCATCGTTGCGGCGGCCATCAGGTCGAATTCCCTTAATAATAAGCTGCCTAACTATAATTTTAATCATACTGTCTAATACTGTATTAATTGATCTTAGATCTGTAAGAAACTTCTCCTCACCAAATTCTTCAGTATATGAATTGTCTACTAGTGTTTTAACATCACTGACAGCTTGTTCTCGTTCAAGCTTATCGTGAGTTTGAAGTGCATTGCGCAATTTTTCTGCAGCAAATTTCTCTACCCAAATTTTGACATCATCATCAGGTTGAAACAGTTCTACTGAAGTTTTAGGTTTGCCTATTTTAGCACGAATTTCGTTTTGAATATCACAGATCTTTTTAATCTCTTGATGTCCAAACATGATAGCCTGCAGCATGATTTCTTCATCAACTTCCTTAGCCCCAGCCTCTACCATCATAACAGCGTCTTTTGTTCCTGCTACTGTAAGATCAATATCTGATTTAGTACTCTGCTCTTGCGTCGGATTGATGACAAATTTACCATTAACTCTGCCTACATTAACTCCGCCGATGGGCCCATCAAATGGAATATCTGAAATGTGTAAAGCAAGACTGGCACCAATCATTGCACTAATTGGTGGTGAATTATTCTTGTCAACAGATAAAACATGGGCTACTATCTGAACATCATGGTGAAAACCATCAGGAAACAAGGGTCTGAGCGGTCGATCAATCATGCGACCGGCTAATATTGCTTGTTCTCCGGGCCGGCCTTCTCTTCTTCCCCAACCACCCGGTATTTTCCCGATTGAATACATTTTTTCTTCATAATCAACTAAAAGCGGAAAGAAATCAATATCCGAGCGTGGTTCTTTAGACATAGTAGCTGTTACTAACACTACGGTATCGCCGTACCGAACTAGTACCGCTCCGTTGGCTTGATTAGCTAACTCACCAATTTCAAACGTAAGGGAACGATTACCAAGTTGAGTTGTATAAGCTTCGGTCATTATTGTACCTCCTATTAATTCTAGTATTCCCATTTAAACATTCTCCAAAAGTTTTAAAAAAAAGCGGGATATTCCCGCTTATATTAACGACGTAATCCAAGTTCTTCAATGATTGCCCTATAACGCTCTATGTCTGTTTTCATTAAGTAGTTAAGCAATCCACGGCGCTGTCCAATCATCTTATATAAACCTCGACGCGAGTGATGATCGTTCTTATGCACACGCAGGTGATCTGTTAACTCAGAAATTCGCCGCGTTAAAATTGCAATTTGCACTTCCGGCGAGCCGGTATCACCGTCGTGACGTTGATATCTGTTGATAAGCTCTTGTTTGTTCTCTTTAGAAATCATTGTGTCACCTCCTATGATTAATAATAGATCCCCATAAACCAAGAAGAACGCCGGAGATACGTGCTTCCTAGAATAAGGTTATTCTCTAGTCATTTTAACACAATTCGCCGCCCTTGTAAACGATATTCGGGTAATAGCTTGAGGACATGAGCTTGATCATAGGTCAATTGTGCTTTTAGCTGCTCAATTGATTTAAAGCGTTTAATACTGCGCAGCCTCTGCAGGAACTGCAGTTCTATGATTTGTCCATATAAATCGCCTTCAAAATTGAGAATAAAAGACTCAATGCTCACCTGTTTACCCTTAACAGTGGGATTTGAACCGATGGATGTCATCGAGGGATAGCTGGACCCATCGGTCATGTAACACCAAGTAAGATAAACTCCTGATTTAGGTAAAACAAGTTGTGGATCAACCTGGAAATTAGCTGTGGGAAATCCCAGCTGACGGCCGATTTTTTTACCGGGAACAACACATCCAAAATAAGACTGATATCTGCCTAAAAGTTGGGCAGCTAAACTTACGTCGCCTTGTTCCAAAATTTTGCGAATCCGTGTACTGCTTATAGCTGTCTGCTGGTAATTTAGGGGTGGAATTACCTTAACACCAAAACCTAATTCCAAACCCAATTGTTTTAACAACTGCCAATCACCTAATGCTTTATAACCAAAGCGATAATTATAACCACATATTACCATAGCGGCGTTTAGCTGTGAAAAAATTATTTCTTTAATAAATTTTTCAGCAGGTATACCTGCAAATTCTTGATCAAATTCAACCCAGACAACCTGATTAATTCCAACTGATTTAATTAAATGCTGTTTAGTTGGAAAATCAGTTAATAAACGCACTTTCTTATTAAAATATTGAGCTGGCGGATACTTAAAAGTAAAAACCATGCTCATTAAGTTATGTTCATGAGCTTGAGAAACAGCAGTTTTTAACAGCTGTACATGTCCTTTATGTACTCCGTCAAATGTCCCTAAAGCAATAACTGTCCTTTTTGAACCGGTTATATTTTTATTGAGTTTCAGTCAACTTCCCTCCCAATACACAAATCGGCTGACAGATTATTCCGTCTTTAGATTTAATCTCAGCTATAGCCAAAAGATTATTTTTTGTAGAAAACAGCATAACTCGCTCTCCCACTGCTAGCTGTTGCGGAGGATTAATTAGATCTTGATACAAAATGGGATTACCATGAAGAACTCGTTTTTCTGCTAATGGTGAAACTTGAATGCGTAAAAAATCCGGTAGTGCTTCTTCGATTTTTTTGAGAAAACTATAGTCACTGCTGTTAACGCTCTGCTCAAATTCTTCCAGAGTAATTCCGTCTTCTATTGTAAAAGGACCGTTTGCTGTTCTAACTAAATAAGACATGTGAGCATAAGTATTTAGGGCCCTGCCTACATCATGACATAAGGTTCTTATATATGTTCCTTTTGAACATCGTACACTGAATAAAACTTGAGTACCAAAAGCCAAGAACGGTTTTTCAGGCCAAATCTTATTAATATGCATTTCCTTTATGATTACTTTTCTCGGTTTGCGCTCTACTGTAATTCCCTGTCTTTCCAATTCGTACAATCTTTGACCATCATGACGGATTGCAGAAGACATCGGTGGTATTTGCTCAATTTGCCCCAGAAAAGAACTAAGAGTCCTTCCTAAAAAATCAGGTGAAATTCTAAAATCCATATTAATTTCAGTAGTTTCTCCACTTGCATCTTGTGATTTAGTAGCGATTCCCAGAGTCATTTCTGCGATATAGACTTTATCTTGCTCAACTAAATACTGCGCGATTCGGGTCGCTTGTCCTACACATATAGGTAATACTCCGGCAGCCCCTGGGTCGAGGGTTCCAGTATGCCCGACTTTTCTGGTATTCAGAAGCTTACGTACATATCTAACTACTTGATGAGAACTGATTCCGGGCGGCTTAATTACGTTAATAATTCCGTCCATTTAACTCACCTTCCAGCAATTTAGCTGCTGCTGTGATTACTAAATCTACTACGTCTGGCAGGCTGCCTTCTAGTTGCGCACCAGCTGCTAATAAATGTCCCCCACCTCCGAAATGAGCTGCTAATTGGTGGATGTTGATGTTATTTGAGCGAAATCCAATTCGAATTGTATTAGGCAGTATTTCACGAAATAAAATAACAATTTCAGAGTTTTCAACCATACGCGCGTATTCAATCAATTGATCACACTGTTGAGGATTGACACCATTTTCAGTGAAATCCTGATAGGATAAGACTAACCATACTAGCTGATTATTATTACTTGTTTTCAACTTGCTTAATGCACAGCCCATAAATTTGATAAACTCAAGCGGTTTTGAGTAAAATATTTCACGGGCTGTTTTATCGGGACGCGCTCCATGAGTTATCAAATCGGCAGCTGCCAGCAGCACTGAGGAAGTAGTATTTTGATGACGGAACCCACCTGTATCTCCTAATATTCCCCCATACAAAGGCTGTGCTATTTCAAAGGACATATCCAGTCCCAAATGATTTACTATATCATAAATAATCATGCAGGTAGCTGCCTGATCTACATCAATATAGTTATAGTCACATTCTCCTTGATTATTTTTATGATGATCTATATTGAAAGTGAATTTTGCTTGCTGAACAAAAGAATATAATTTTCCAGTGCGTTTAGGTTCACAATCAAGGATTATTGCATTTTCAAATTCGACTTCTTCAGCCGGTAAAATCATTTCTATATTAGGCCAATCGTATTTTGGAATAGGATCGGCACTTATCATCCATGATTTTTTACCAAAAGTCTTTAAGCAACCATAAACTGCTAACATTGAACCTATACTATCCGGATCCGGGTTTTCATGACCGACGATCAAATAATTATCATAAGCTAGTAATCTTTCAATAAATGCAGAGAGTTTATTCACCACCCAATCCTCCATTAAGATCCAATTCCTTTAAGATAGCATCTATTTTTGAACCATATTCGAGAGACGAATCATATAAAAATGTAAGCTGAGGAATTTTTCTCATACGCACTTCTTTTGCTAATTCGGAGCGGATAAAGCCAGTTGCCTGCTGTAATCCGATCATTGTCTGCTGACGGTCTTCTTCGTCACCCAGTATACTTACATAGACTTTACAGTATGAGAGATCTCTTGAAAGTTCCACATCGGTGACACTGACAAACCCTAATCTTGGATCTTTAACCTTCCGCTGAAGAATAAAACTGACTTCTTTTTTAATCTCCTCTTGTTGTCGCATTAAACGTGCATTCATAATTGTCACCTCATTACAAACTATAGGCTTCGTGCTATTTCCTTAATAATAAAGGCTTCAATAAAATCGCCTTCTTTAATATCGTTAAAGCGTTCTACGCCAATTCCACATTCATATCCCTGAGCAACCTCGCGTACATCATCTTTAAATCGCTTCAACGAGCTGATTTTATCTTCGTGGATAATTACATTATCACGCAGAATACGCACATTAGCGTTTCGTGTTATTTTGCCCTCAGTTACATAACAACCAGCTACAACTCCAATATCAGGTACTCTAAAGGTCTGGCGTACTTCAGCAAGGCCGAGAGTTTCTTCTTTATATTCAGGCGTTAATAGTCCTGACATGGCGGCTTTAACTTCGTTAATCGCATCATAGATTACACGATAACAGCGAATTTCCACATTTTCTTTGTCAGCGGCTCGTTTGGCATTGGGTTCAGGCCTTACATTAAACCCGATAATTATTGCTTTTGAAGCGGTTGCCAACTGAACATCTGTTTCAGACACTCCTCCTACTCCTTGATGTACTACATCGATGCGAACTTCATCGGTAGATAATTTTTCAAATGCTGCCCGGAGTGCTTCTAAGGAACCTTGCACATCGGCTTTAATCACTAAATTAAGCTCCTGTACCTGTCCTTTTTGTATTTGAGCAAATAAGTCATCTAGACTGGCTCGAGCAGGACCTTTAAGGTCAAGTTCTCTCTGCTTTGTTTGTCTTATATTTGCAACTTGGCGAGCGGTTTGCTCATCTTTAGTTACTACTAAAATATCTCCTGCTTCAGGAACATCAGAAATTCCAACTATCTCAACTGGTTGAGATGGCAGTGCATATTTCACATTGTTACCGTGATCGTCGATAAGTGCTCTTACTCTGCCGCTAACATTACCGACGGCAAAATTATCCCCCACCTTCAAAGTTCCTGTATTAATCAGCACAGTGGCAACAGGACCGCGTCCTTTATCCAGCTTAGCTTCAATAACTGTACCGCGAGCTGGTCGGTGAGGATTAGCTTTATACTCTTCTATTTCACTTAGTAGTAAAATCATTTCTAGAAGGTCGTCAACACCTTCAAATTTCAGGGCAGACATTTCTACCACAATGGTATCACCGCCCCATTCTTCTGCAATTAATCCATGCTCTAAAAGCTCCTGTTTAACTCTATCTGCATTAGCGTTAGCTCTATCCATTTTGTTAATTGCCACAATAATCGGTACTTTCGCTGCTTTTGCATGATTAATTGCTTCAACTGTTTGTGGCATAACTCCGTCATCACCAGCAACTACTAATACTGCTATATCGGTTACTTGGGTCCCACGTGCCCGCATTGCAGTAAAAGCTGAATGTCCAGGAGTATCAAGAAATGTGATTTTTTTATTCTTGTACTCGACTTGGTATGCACCGATGTGTTGTGTTATCCCCCCAGCCTCACTCGCTGTAAGTTTTGATTTTCGAATAGCGTCCAGCAAAGTAGTCTTGCCATGGTCAACATGCCCCATGATTGTAACAACAGGTGGTCGCAATTGTAAGTGCTTGGGGTCATCTTCAAGAGTATCTTCAAATATGGTATCAGAAAGGTCTTTCATGGGCTTGACTTCAATTTCATAATCAGCACATATTTTTGCCGCAGTATCATAATCAACAGATTGATTAACAGTGATCATAACCCCTGAAAGCATTAATTTCTTTACTATCTCAACGGGTGATACTCCTATTTTAACAGCTAATTCTTTGAGAGTAACAACTTCCGGTAGTTCCAAAGTTTCGATTTCCGTCTGGTCTTTTCCGTGTTTACTTTTACTGTCTTTAACTTGTTTCTTTTTATTTTTTG
>JAAZMN010000142.1 GCA_012798795.1 Bacillota bacterium
ACTATGGTCACTATCATTGGGAAAATGCTGATACTGAACCAATACGGGTGCGTTTAACTACTCAGTATGTAATTGAAGGTTCGGCTTCATTTGAAATTGAAGTGATATAAAATCATTAATGGTTCTTGACAAACGGACAACGGCAGAACAGAATTTACGAAAACTATGACAGAAATTTGTAAATGCATAGGGATTTACTGCCAGTTATGACAGTTAATACACGATGATGATGTGCAGGAAAACATTTTGTAATGTAGAATTTACAAGCAGACGAATATTTGGATTAGAATTTGGATAGGAATTAACAGAAGTATGGTCGACTACTGATTAGGAGGATATAGAAATGTTTAATAAGCGAATAAAGTATCAGTTTGTGGCGACATTTTTACTTATAGCCATTTTTGTTTTTGGAGGCATTACGCCGGCGGCTGCACAGCAACTGCAAAACCTCCCGATTATTAAAGCCATTGTTATTAGGGGTAACCAAAACATTGATACAGCCATAATTCAGCAGGCTATTACCAAAACAAAAGTAAATGATGCTTTTATAGAACAAAATGTTATCGATGATATAGAAGCTGTATATTCTTTAGGTTATTTTCTTGATGTCTGGGCATCTTTTGAGTTAGCAGTAGATAATGGAATAAAGGTTATCTTTGAGGTAGTAGAAAATCCTACAATTACTGACATTATATTTATAGGTGCCAAAAATGCTCCTGTTAGTAATTTTACTAAAGAAATGCAGCTAAAGAAAGGCGATATTCTTAATGTTAATCTGCTTTTTGAAGACTTAGAGCGATTTCCAGAATGGGTTTTAGACAATCATGGGATTTCTCTGCGACCGGTAAATTTAAACGTAACCGAAGAAGGTGTAATTGAAATTGAGGTAGCTGAGTCTGTCATTCAAGATGTAATTATTGAAGGTAACGAAAAAACTAAAGATCATGTTATTTTGCGGGAGTTGTCTTTTGCTCCTGGTGATATTTTAGATATAAACCAAATAAATAATAGTTTACGGAATGTGTTAATGTTAGGTTTTTTTGATGAAGTTAGTTTTAGTGTAGATGATGGAGATGATCCTGATTCATTAATTTTAACCATCCATCTGGTTGAACGGACAACGGGCAGTGCAGATTTTGGTGTCGGTTTTAATTCAGAAGATAGGTTCAGCGTTTACGTTGATGTATCCGATGAAAACTTCTTTGGTAACGGACAGCGTGCTAATATTTACCTTAATATCGCGGGGAAAAAGTGGGAATATGAACTAGGATTTTTTGAACCTTATATTCTTAAAGGTGGAACATCTTTAGGTGCAAATATTTCCAGCAGGCACGAGAAGATTAAAGAAAAAATCGATGATCAAGAAGTCGAAGGTAATATGCATACTCTTGGCGGAGACATTACTGTCGGACACCCCCTAGGTGAAAATACCCGGGGCAGTTTGACCCTGCGTGCTGAAACTGACCGCTATAGTGGGGATATTGCTGACTATGATGATTATAAGGATTCTTATGCCAAACTGGTTCTAAGTACTGGTGTTTTAACCAATACAACCGATAATCCCTTTGTCCCTACAGAAGGGTTCAAGAATCGAGTATATTTAGAGACGGGGATGAGATTATTAGGCGGTGGAGCAGGTTATTCAAAGATTTCTTTTGAACACAGCAGGTATTATAAGATTTTCCGTGATGACATTATTTTTGCAGTCAGGGGTAAGGGAGGAAGAGTTTTAACCGGAGACCTACGGGACAAAGAGAAGTTTCGTATTGCTGGCTCTGAAAACTTGCGGGGTTATGAAGGTGACCGGGAAGGATTAACAGGTGACAAAATGCTGTTAGTAAATTCTGAGCTGCGTTTTCCTATTTATGATTCTATTTCAGGTGTAGCTTTTACGGATTGGGGTAAAGCCTGGGAGACGGAAGATAGAATGGATATAACTGATTTATTAAACAGTTATGGTTTAGGTATTCGTATTGATACACCTTTTGGACTGCTGCGGTTTGATTATGGCTGGGGTTTGAATGAGGAAGAAAAACGGGAAGGTAAATTCTATTTTAGTATAGGTCACACCTTCTAATTGGACAGCGATATTTTTCCAGCAAATTCAGGTATAATGAGGAATTATTCAAAAAACCCAGAGGTGTGTCTGGGTTTTTTTGGATTTGCAGTAGAACCGGTCTTATTGTTATAATGATTTTGGTAGTAATCATCATTATTATTAAAACATCATATATTAGAGAGGAGTATTCGATTGCTAAAGGAAAAAGGATATCTAGGGGGCTTTATAGCATTAATTGCGGTTGCATTGTTAGTAGTAGTAGTATTAGTAACATCCGCCCAGGGACAATCCAGCGGCCAAATTGGTGTTGTAAATATGGAAACCGTATTTACTCAATATATGGCAGCACCGTTATTTGAAGCAAGAGATGAGATGCAAGCCGAATATGATAACAAGGTCGAAAATTTGGCTGATGAAGAAGCGTCTCAGTTGTTTATGGAATATCAAGTTCAATTAGAAACACTTGAAAATGAGTATAGTAATAATGTTGAGGCAGCAATTAAAACAGTTGCCGAAAAGCATGGGTTTCAGATAATTGTGGACTCTGCGGCTGTGCTACATGGTGGAATTGATGTAACTGAAGATGTATTAGAGGTTTTAAAATAGGATTGATATGCATATAATTTCATATCTGATTTGCTTAGAGTGGTTGATATCAGGGAATAATAGTAGTTGACAATAAAAGGCGGTGACTATTATGAAATATGTTCCCTGGGTATTGGCTGCTCTTTGCATTCTTCTGGTGGTTGGGTTTTGGACTGATTCACTCAAGACTCCTTCGCGAATAGGATTAATTGATATGGGTAGGATTCTTAATGAGAGTTCTCATGCTATAAGATTAAATGAGCAGCTGCGTGAAAAGTATGAACAATTAGTTGCTCAACTGCAAAACGAGTCTGATATGGATGAGGAGAACCGGGCTGAATATGAGCGGGCTATTTATGCCGAATATTTAAGATTTCGGCAGGAACTGGAAGACCAGTTTCAAGCTGCTTTAGACCAAGCAATATCTGAAATAGCATCGGCTAAGAATTTACAATTAGTTCTTGATGTCGATTTAGTAAGGTATGGTGGGAAAGATGTAAGCAGTGAAGTAATAGAACAGCTTAAATAGTTTTGCTTGATTAATAGATGGCCTAGCCCATCTATTTTTTTGTTCCAGCAAATACCGAGTTGGTAAAGGAGGTAAATTCTTTATTCAAATAGAATAATATCCTAATTAAGAAAATGAAAGGAAAGGGCTGAAATAATGAGCAGCAGAACGAGTAAATCGATGTTTTTAGTATTACTAGTACTTATCATAGGAGTTTTTGTCGGCAGCGTGCAGGCAAAGAATGTTTGTGGAACGACAGGACTCATCAATATACCTACAGCTTCGGTTAGAGCAAGCGGTTCCATGAATTTAGCTTATAATTGGTTTAAAAAAGGCCATTATACTTCTATGGTTTTAGGTGTATTTCCCGGTGTGGAAGTGGGTTTAGCAGGAAGGCTCGATAATTCGAATGAACTTATACTTATTGGAAACCTTAAAGTTAAATTACTGGAAGAAACAGCAGAATATCCAGGTATAGCAGCGGGTTTGCGTGCCAGCATGGGCGACGTGTCTTATTACATTGTTGGCAGTATGCAAATTGGCATGCCGGGAGTTAGAGCCCATGCAGGCATAGGAACAGGTGAATTCAGTAATCCATTTGCAGGTATTAGCACTGTATTAAATCCGGTGTCCGTATCTGCAGTCGATAAAGAGTTTAATGTACCGCTGACGACTCTCACTTGTGAATGGGATGGCAGCTCAATTCATGCAGGTGTTTTACTGAAGTTTAAAAACCAACTTGAAGGAAGACTTACTATTACTGATTTTGCGAAGATAGGTGTGGGTGTTAATTATACATATAGTTTTTAGTTTAAAATATACTGACTATGGAGGTGTTTAAATTGAAATGGCAGTTCAGGGTGAATACAGCTATAATGGTGTTGTTGATGTTTATAATCGGGGGCAGTTGTGCTGCAGAGAGTTTTGATAATCCGGCTTTTCCTCAAGTTGCAGTAAATGGTAAATTGTCAGCTGCGGTTAATAATCCTGCTGGTCTTAACGGATTAGTTACTCCTGAATTCAGTCTGAAATTACAGATCGATAATGAACAATCAAAGGCATATGAAATTAGTTACGCTGAACCCAATTATGGTACTGGAGCCGGACTTTTAAACTTTATTTATCAGGAATCTCGAATAAAGGCCACTTATGGCGTTGCTGCCCAAGTGCTTGATTCAACTGGTATGGGCTTGGCATTAAATTATATCAGTTATCCTGATGCTAACAATCCTGATACTAGTGAACGATATGTCAGTACAGATTTAGGCGTTCAGTTAGGGGATTTTTGGCGGATGCGTTTCGGGCTATTGTTTAAGAACATCTGGCATTTACCGCTGGGAGAAACTGAAACACCTTTGGCTCTAAACATTATTACGGGAATAGCAGTTGATTTAGGAGGATATGGAATCTTAACTATTGAATTAGACGATGCTTTTTCGCTTGATCAAGGTCAAAATTTATTTATAGGGGTGGAAGTCAGCCCTATCGAAAATTTACGGTTACGAGCAGGCTTAGAGCCTCAAAAACCTGACTGGACTGTTGGTATTGGTTATAGCTATCAGCAGGTACAGCTGAATTATGACTGGCAGCAGAATAAGCATCAATTTGGTTTTGGCTGGAGGTTCTAGTAGAATTATAGTACCTATATAGAAGAAAGGGGCTGAGCACTATTCAAGTTGAACAATACCGAGTAAATTTGCTCCGAGGTTCATCCATCCTTGATAGATATACCTTGCGTGAGTTTGTTTGGCCCTTTGTGTTTTGTGTAGTCGGATTTACTGTTATTTTATTGAGCGGGTTACTATTTGAGTTAGTAGATTATATTTTAGTAAAAAAGATTCCCTTCGGTACTGTCGTTAAAATGCTGTTATACTATTTACCTAGTATTGTAGTAATGACCCTGCCTATAGCCTCACTTTTTTCTACACTTTTAGCCCTAGGACGCTTTAATGAAGACAGTGAATTAAAAATTATGCGCAGCTGTGGGTTACCATATTGGCGAATTGTAATTCCGGTAATCATTGCTGGTTTAATTATCAGTGGGTTAACTTATGTAGCAAATGAACGGATTGTTCCTTGGGCAAATCACGAGTTTCAGACTCTACTGCGGCAGATTGTGTACAGAGAGGATATGCCTTTAATCGAAGAGAATGTGTTTTTCCTTGGTGGCGAAAATCGTTATTTTTACATTAATGAAGTTGATAAACAAGCCGGCAGAATAAAAAACATCTTAATTTATGAGACCATGCCGCATCAGTATCCGCGGTTGATTACAGCAGAGTCCGGAAATTATCAGGAAAATAATTGGTTTTTATACGACGGGATAGTCCAGGAGCTTGATGAGGATGGATATGTCAGTTATCAAACAAGATTTGAATCTATGAAGATTATTACCCCCGACAGTCCTGAAGTTTATTTTGGCAATCAGCGTACAACAGATGAAATGAGCCGTAAAGAGTTAAAGCAGTACATTGAACGGTTTCAGCGCAGCGGATTGCAGGTATTGTCATTTGTCACTGAATA
>JAAZMN010000009.1 GCA_012798795.1 Bacillota bacterium
TTATGAAGAGTAGCATCTGATTAAAAAATGTATCAATCGTATTTGTATAACCTATTGTTGCTTTGAAAATCAAGCGATGATAGGTTTTTTAACAGGATTTTCAGCTGCAGTGGTTAATAATTAAAGCTGCGGAAGAAAACATAAACTTTAAATGGCCGAGTATTCCTGCTGTACGCTATATGGATTTTATTCGCTGCGGTAATCGCATTGATTTTGAAGTATATTACTTTCACAGGCGCAGAATGCTTGCTATATTTGCCGTTGCTGAATGTTTGGAGTATCAAGGCCGATTTATCGAGGATATAATTAATGGGGTTTGGTTAGTGTGCGAAGAAACAAATTGGGTCCTACCTGCACACAATTTTAACCAAGAATTGCCCGACGTGACTAAACAGGAAATAGATTTATTTGCTGTAGAAACAGGAGCTTTGCTTTCCTGGATTTATTATTTACTGGAATCGGCGTTAGATGCTGAATCGAAATTAATTAGGCAGCGCATTAAATTCGAAGTGACAAAAAGGATAATTAATCCATATATTGTGCGGGATGACTATCACTGGATGGGGTTTAATCTGAAATCGGGAGGTACGCTCAGTAATTGGACTACCTGGATTAACTCTAATAGTTTGACCGCCTTTTTACTTGTAGAAAGTGATCAAGAAAGACGCCTGACTGGGATAGAAAAGATTTTCCGCAGTGTGGATGTTTTTTTAGGTGGGTATCACACTGATGGCGGATGTGACGAAGGTCCGGGCTATTGGGGTCGTGCCGGGGGTTCATTATTTGATTTACTGGAGCAATTGTATCGAGCTACTGATAAGCAGTTTTCAGTTTATAATCAATCATTGATCTCCAGCATCGGTTCTTATATATATAAAGTAAATATTGATAGCGATTATTTTGTTAATTTTGCAGATGCAAGTGCTAAGACCATAATCGATGCACCGGTTGTCTATCTTTACGGGAAACGGATTGGTGATAAAAGATTGGCTTCATTAGGAGCTGAGGCTTATCAAAAACAGGGTACATTAGGACTGATTCGTCCCGAAATATTATCATTGTTTCGAGTTTTATTAGGCTTGTTTTACTCCGCTGAATTGCTGGAGTACTCTCTTGCTTTCACTTATCTGCAGGATGTTTGGCTGGATCAAACTCAGGTTATGGTTGCCCGTGAGCAGCCTGATTCAGCACAAGGTTTTTATTTAGCAGCTAAGGGTGGACATAACAACGAGAGTCATAATCACAATGATGTAGGGAGCTTCATATTGTTTTATAATGGACAGGCGGTTTTTATTGATGTGGGAGTGGAAACTTATACTGCCAAAACATTTAGTAAAGATAGATATGATATCTGGACTATGCAGTCTGCATATCATAATCTACCTACAATCGGTGAATTTCAGCAGCAGGTAGGGCGGATGTATTGTGCTAGTGATGTTTATTACCGGGCGAAACCCAATTATGTACACTTTGCTTTGGATTTACGCAAAACTTATCCTAAACAGGCTCAAATCCTTGCATGGGAGCGGGGTTATGTTTTTTATCGTACTGAAAATCCCCATATAGTTATATTTGATGATTTTGAACTGATTACACCTGAAAAAATCACTCTAACATTTATGCTTGCCAGCAAAGCCAGTTTATCTAAACCCGGGTATTGTATCGCTTACCAATGATATTCGGCTTAGATATGACGAAAAGATGTTTAATGTGGAAGTTGAACCTATTTCCATAACCGATGAGCGTCTCACTCAGGCGTGGAGTAATAAGATATATCGATTATTATTAAAAACTAAACAGCCGGTTAAGCAAAAAGGTTGGCAAATTTTTGTTGAGAAAAATGTTAAAATTGGATAGTGATTGTGATTTAAGTTAGGTTAGATGTAATAAGAAGAGAGGTTATTCAATTTTTTGAATAACCTCTCTTCTTATTATGAAACTATCTTATTTCTTGTCTTTAAATAGTCGTCTGCGTTTTTTGTTACCAAATTTCACATACAAAGCATTTGATTCTATTTCCCGAAAAAGCCGAACACCAAAAAGCGTAAATGGAGTCCATATTTCTCTAAAGACAAAATAAGGCAAGTCTTTCACCCCCCGGTAACAAATAGTCAGGTTACAGAAATATCAGACATCTATTTAAAATCTATAAATAAAGCCCAAAAAAGCAAAAAAACCGACCTGATTCTTTGGTCGGTTGTAATATTTACTCAAGGTAATCAAAGTACCCACACAAGATTACCTTTCATCGTATCCAATTATATTTTTAATACTTCAGCATGTTAAAGATGAATTCCTGCCAAAAACTAACAAAATGTAAAATTATTATCAAGGACAATTGACTTCAATAGTGAAACTCTGATAACCTTATGCTATAGAAAAGTTTAGAATAGAAATATTAACATTAACTTGAAGAAGTCATGAATGTAATCGAGAAAGAAAGGGGATGGTGAAAATAAAGATTCAATTGACTAAAGAACAATATCGCAAGATATTGGATGCTATCTATATTTCTGATTGGGTTTTAAACTCATGCCGGTTGGGCCAGGGTAACGACGAATTTTTGAATGAGTTTTCCCAGTTAGAACAAACCCTTTTCTCCATGGCCAATGATTTTGGTTATGGATCTTTTGTACAATGGGATCAAGAAAATAAACAATATTTCCTAACTGCAGCTTTTGATCAAGCTATGGAAGAAAAAAACGGAGCTTTTCGTTATATTGATGAATTTGAAGAACATATCTTTTGGGATGCATTATGCGAGAGGTTAGCTCGTAGAGATATTGAAGAGGAAATAGGGTGTGAGAAGTTTTCCGCGATGGATCCATTTGAGCGGTATAAACTTATTGAGGAACTAATGCAAAAGTACCATCAAGAATTTTCGGCAAATGGGCTAGAAAATTTGCACATTGTTAGACCGAATTGATTACAATGTTAGTGGAGGTGTTACTATGGGATTTAAACCTCGAGATGGTAATCAGGTTATAGCAGGAATACCTTGGTTGGCAAGGATGATTGATAAGGCACGGGCTAAAGCAGAGGGTAGGTTAGGCGACTATATATATCCCTGCGTTAGAGATCAGAGGCTGTTAGCAGAACTTGGATTAACTGCTGAGAAATTTTCTCGGATTGTGGTTGAAAGTGATGATGATCGGGCTGTGATCAATCGCATTCATCCAAATTATCGCCGGCAATGACATTGGGAGAGCTGAATTTGAGCTCTCCTTTATTGATCTAACTATTTTCTCAGTTTTACTAGATTAACGGCAGTTAAATATCAGCGGGATAATTATAAAATTAGATAAAAAAGCAAAAAAAATAAGTAATGCAGAAAGCATTGATCTTTTGTTAAGGACATGTTATAATTTAAACTACTAGTATAGTAGTATACTCGAAATGCCAACTTTTAGGAGGTGTAAATTCGTTTTTTGTATTACTAAATAATATGGAGGTGCAAAGAATTTGTTTTGCAAAATTAAGAAACCGGTTTCCATAATGATTTTGTTGTTGGTAGTTTCTTTGACCACAGGATGTTTCTTAGACTTCCTTTGGGCTAAGACTTACAGTCTTAAAGTAACGTTTAATGAAGAGTATGGTACAGTTGAAGGTATCCCTGCTAAGTCCGATAAGATTAAAGAGGGGACTATACTCGAATTGAAAGCTTTGCCCAAGGAAGGCTTTGTGTTCGATAAATGGACAGGCGTCCCAGAAGGCAAGGAAAAAGCTAATCCAGTAGAGATTATTATCAATTCCAATACAACAATTACTGCAGAGTTTGCAGTAGTAGTTATTAAACCGGAAGAGGATTTTGAGGAACTTGAATTAGGTCGCAAGTTTGCAACCATGGGTTGGGGTCCGGAAGATGGTGAAGCTGTGGTTGATATAGATCCTAAAGATGAAGCGAATAAGGTATTAAAGTTTGCTCCTAGTGGCTATGGTAACGTTCCCGTAATTGAACTTACTTTGCCGGAAGGGAAAACTCTAGCGGATTATAGCACCTTCTCTTTTAAAGGTTTTTTTGCTGAGGGCGATGTATCATATAAAGAAATTGGAGTTGGAGTATTTTCATCTCAACCCTCAGGACCTTTTGGTTTAGATGAGGATTATATAATCGGCAAGGAAAATCGTTTTAAAACATACTCAGATAGCTGGGAAGATATTGTTATTGAGATTACTGGTTCTGATAGTATATCTGGTCACATATATGTCGCTTTTGGTATGAATCAAGACAAGTCTGGGCCTGACGAAAAAGATACGGTCTGGTATGCTGACGATGTTAAGTTTGTTGAAAAAACAGAGTAATAGTATATACAAAACCCTCTAGTTTGCCAGAGGGTTTTGGTAAACCTAAGTTTCTGTACTGCAAATAATCGGAGGTTAAGTAGATTGCTTTATCAGATTAAGAAACCTATTTATATACTGGTTTTATTGTCAGCGGTTGTTTTAGCAGTAGGATGTACAACAAGTAGTATAGAGGTAATCTTTGATGCAAGTATGGGTTCTGTTGAAGGTATTCCTGAGAATGCTGATCAGATTGATAAAGGTACATTGATTGAACTGGCTGCCGAGCCCAATGAAGGCTATCTATTTTTAGGCTGGAAAGGTGTTCCCTCTGCGATGAAAAAGGACAATCCACTAAAGATGGAGTTAGATAGGGATCGGACTATTGAAGCCTTATTCAGCGAGTTCTTGTATGAAATGAGTTTTGAAAGTGGAATAGGTGAGTGGAGCGGTGCAAATGCACAAGTAAATGTCACAAAGGATTATGCTAGAACAGGTGACTGTAGTGCTAAAGTAACAATTACAGATGGGGAGGGCTGGAATAGACTTGGTTTAAATATAGCTGACTTACTAGAAAAAGATAAGGCATATCAAATCAGCATGTGGGTTTATCATGAGGCGGGAGAACCTCGGGATATTCACATAGTAAGAAAAATAGGAGAAAATTATAAGTGGATATCAGAAGGCGGCAATATTTCTGTGCCAAGTGGAGAATGGGTAGAAATTTCTGCAGTTTATGATCTTTCAACAGAAGAGATGGATATTGGAGATGAATTATTAATTTTCATTGAATGCAACGTCAAGGAATTAGTTTACTATGTAGATGATATTACAGTAAAACCTTTGCTGTAAAAGAATAGAGGTAACAACTAACCCTCCGGTTTTCCGGAGGGTTAGTTAATGTCTTACTCTGTTTTTTCTAAAAATCTCCAAAAGTTATTACTGAAGAGATCTTCTACATCACGGCGGATTTCTTCCTTAGTCACACCCCAATTTGCATCTAAAATGTCGTTATATTTGTCAATCAATACTTCGGCAATCAGCTTTCTCGAGTGTGTCCATTTATAAATCAATTGATCTAATACACGAGCATCAGAGTGCTGCGGAATAAAGGAAAGCCCCAATGTCTCCATTCTCATTCTAGTCATTTTATCTATAATACTGGGATTGTTCAGGAACCACCAGCAACCGAAAATCATGAGATTACCGAACTTGCGAGCGGTAATAGCTAATTCATGTTGATTTTCAAGCGAAA
>JAAZMN010000143.1 GCA_012798795.1 Bacillota bacterium
AATAACTAAAGTAAATCATTTAGCAGCACAATATTATTACCGATTACTGAGAGCAAAAAAAAGTAAACCGGCCAGGGATTACTTAATGAAACGTCAAATTGATCTATCATTGGCAAACCGTTTTTATATAGGTTACGCTGATGGTGAATGGGATGGATTGCTTAAGTTTTTTAATAAAAACGATATTCCGCTGACACAAGTTGAAGCAGCAGGCTTAATTATTAAAGGTAAGAAAGGATACTACGATCGTTTTCGTAATCGAATTATGTTTCCCATCTGTGATGCGAACGAACGTTTTATCGGTTTTGGGGGCAGAATAATCGGTTCAGGTGAACCTAAATATCTTAATAGTCCAGAAACTGCAGTTTTTCGTAAGAGTAAAAGCTTATATGGACTTAACTGGGCAAAGGATTCTATAAAGCAGCAAAATTACGCTATTATAGTGGAAGGCTATATTGATTGTATCGGATTATATGCAAAAGGATTGCCCAATGTTGTTGCCAGTTTAGGAACAGCTCTGACTCGTGAGCATGTGCAGCTGATCACTAGGTACACTCAGGATGTAATAATAGCTTTTGACAGCGATGCTGCAGGTGAAAAGGCTGCGGAGCGCGGTATAGAACTATTCAAACAGGCGGGATTAAATGTAAAAATTGCATCGTTACCCGATGGACTAGATCCGGATGCTTTTGCCAGGAAACATACAGTTAAAGAAGTAAAAAAGTGGATTGCGGAAGCAGTGCCATATGTTGAATATCAAATTAATAGTATTGCTGACCAATTTAACATTAATTCACGAGAAGGAAAAATACAAGCTTCGAAAGAAATTATAAATATATTAAATCAATTAAAGAGTCCAATTGAGCGCGGAGAATATAGTAATTATGTTTCTAATTTATTATCTATTGATAAATCGGTTATTGATCAAGAGTTAGTTCAATTAGCTCAAGATAGAGATTATGGAGTAAATTTAGGCAGAAGAAGTAAGTTTCCACATATTACATCTAAAAGTAGATATACTATTAAAGATTTGCACAGCAGTGGTTCTTTTATTGAGCAAAAGCGTAAAGCTTCGATTGAAAGCAGCATTATGCGATTATTATTATCGAATCCCGATTATATTGAAGAAATGAGAAGTATTGGATTAGGGGCAGACAGTTTTGCCGATTTAGATTATCAGCATTTATTTACGCTTCTACTTTCAGGAAATTGGGATAAGCAGGGAGAAGCCGTGACTGAAGAACTGTTCACACTGCCTAAACCTCCAGGTCAGTGGAGTGAATATCTGCAGCAATTTCAAGCAGTTGTCTGGCATCGTTCTTTAAATAAAATAGAGGAAAACCTATCTTTAATGGAGAATTATAGTGAATCAGATGTTTTTTTGCAATTATGCGGATTACTAAGACAATATTATGAAGTTCGAAGGGAAATTCTTCTTGCTAAACAATAATTTTTGAGTAAAAAAAGCCTGTTAACTTCTGAGGAAGGGGGATAGAAATTGGACAACAAAGAAGTATTAAATATAGAGGACGTACAAAATTTGATCGAACGCGGAAAGAAACAAGGAATGATTTCTTATCGTGAAATTATGGATTCGCTGCAAGAGATCGAACTTTCGCCTGATCAAATAGATGAGATATATGAAAGTTTTGCCGAATTGGGTGTTGATATTATCCCCGAAACTGGTGAAGTTACAGAGCTGGATAAGGATAGCGAGAATGAAGAAGGCAAGGAGGAAGAAGTGGATTTGGCCATTTCAGAAAGTGTAAGCTTAGATGATCCGGTCAGAATGTATTTAAAAGAAATTGGCCGGGTTCCGCTGTTAACTGCGGAACAAGAAAAGGAATATGCTAAGAGAATCGAAGCAGGTGATGAGGAAGCAAAGCGGTTACTTGCAGAGGCTAACTTAAGGCTTGTTGTCAGCATCGCTAAGCGCTACGTAGGCCGTGGGATGCTGTTTCTTGATTTAATTCAAGAAGGAAATTTGGGTTTAATTAAAGCTGTTGAAAAATTTGACTACCGCAAGGGTTTTAAATTCAGTACTTATGCTACTTGGTGGATTAGGCAGGCTATTACCAGAGCCATAGCCGATCAAGCAAGGACTATTCGCATACCTGTGCATATGGTAGAGACGATAAACAAATTAATTCGTGTTTCTCGTCAACTGCTGCAGGAATTAGGTAGAGAACCCACACCGGAAGAAATTGCTGTTGAGATGGATCTGCCGGTTGAACGTGTACGAGAGATTATAAAAATTGCACAGGAGCCGGTTTCCTTGGAAACACCTATCGGTGAGGAAGAAGACAGTCATTTGGGTGATTTTATTGAAGATCTTGATGCGCCTGCACCAGCTGAGGCAGCTAGTTTTATCATGCTCAGCGAACAGCTGGATGAAGTTTTAGAATCACTTACTCCCCGTGAACAAAAAGTACTGCGTTTACGGTTTGGTTTAGATGACGGCCGGACTAGAACCTTAGAAGAGGTCGGGAAGGTTTTTGGAGTAACAAGAGAGAGGATTCGCCAAATTGAAGCTAAAGCATTACGTAAATTAAGGCATCCCAGCCGCAGCAAAAAGTTGAAGGATTTTTTGGAACAATGAGATTTACCCATTGACAGTAACACAAACTCACTGTATAATATTAAAGGTAGCTATTAGGCGAGCGGACCCCTAGCTCAGTGGTTAGAGCAGCAGACTCATAATCTGTTGGTCCTGGGTTCAAGTCCCAGGGGGTCCACCATTTTTATTATTTGATTAGTATAGAA
>JAAZMN010000144.1 GCA_012798795.1 Bacillota bacterium
AGTTAACAGAAATACAAAAATACAGGTTAGATAATTTTGCCCAATTTATTTTTTAATCTAATTTTAATGTTATTCAAATTAGTATTAAAGCTGGCTTTGTTACAATTCAGTCATAACAGAAAGAGGGAGGATTTATCAGCATGACAAAATTAGAACAAATTGAGAAATTGAGAGAAAGAGCAAATGTAAGTTATGACGAGGCTAAGCAAGCATTAGAATCAGCAGACGGCGATATACTTGAAGCATTGATCTATTTAGAAAAGCAAGGCAAAGTAGACCCCCCAAAAGGCGGCGGTTATTACAGCAGCGAAAGAGTAAGAACAGATTATGAGGATGGGGAAGACAAAAAGCAGGTTAAGCCGAATTGTGACGGGTTCATGTCTGTATTAGAAAAAATCGGTAAATTCGTAGTTGACGTGATTAATAAAGGCAACAATACCAGTTTTGAGGTAATTCAACACGATATTACTAAGGCTAAGATTCCTGTTACAGTAATGGTATTATTAGTGTTATTTTTACCATGGGTTATAATACCTTTGTTGATTGTCGGTTTATTCTTTGGGTTTAGCTATCGTTTCGTCGGATTTGATGGGTAAAGTACTGAGGAGAGGATTTTGTGGGTACCAAAATACTTATTGTTGAGGATGAAGAGAAATTTGCTCGTTTTGTGGAAATGGAGCTGAATTACGAAGGGTATGAAGTAACCAAAGTCTTCGACGGTAGAAGCGGATTAGAGTTAGCTGAGACAGGAGAGTTTGATCTAATACTTTTAGACATTATGCTTCCGGGACTCAGCGGGATGGAGGTACTGCGGCGTTTGCGCCGTACTACCTCTACTCCCGTTATTATGCTTACTGCGAGAGATAGTGTGGTGGATAAAGTTTCTGGTTTAGACAGCGGTGCTGATGATTATATTACCAAACCTTTTGCTATTGAGGAATTATTGGCACGGATTCGCAATGTCTTAAGGAAGAGTAATGTGCAGAACAACAGCAAGGTATTGACGGTAGGTGATCTTCGGCTTGATACTGGACGGCACCAGGTAACCTTTCGGGGAAATCAGATTGATCTGACAAAACGGGAATTTGATCTCCTGCAGTTTCTCTTAGAAAACAAAGGTTTGGTGTTAACACGGGAAGCACTGTTGGAAAATGTCTGGGGTTATGATTTTGAAGGCGAAACTAATGCAGTCGATGTCTATATTAGATTCTTACGCTGTAAGATCGATGAAGTATTTGATGTGAAAATAATTTCTACTGTGCGGGGAGTGGGGTATGTGATCCGCGATGAGCAATAAGGCTCTTTCCAAAACTAAGGGTTTGCTAGGTCGAAACAGAATACGCTTTTCTATTGTTTATAAATTGAATTTACAGCTGTGGCTGCGTTTACTATTAATATTTTTAACACTGGATATTATTTTAGCAGCTGCATTTTTTGTGACAGTGGTTATTTATGGTGAGCAGATGGCTGCAGAGGTAACGGCAGAGATTATAAATATTGAATCAGTGGATGCAGCTGTTGAAAGCTGGCCGGATATTTACGGTATTCAAATCGATACTCTTTTAGATGGACCTAGAGGGTTTACTGTTCCGGTATATTTTCGCGATTATCTGCCTCAACAGACGGCTCAAGCTGCCCGCCGGCTGATATTTTCCGGTGAGGAAGCCGGAACTGGATTCTTAAAGCAGCTTAAACAGCTGACATATCGGGTTGAGTTTGCTCAACCTTACCCAGGTTATGGGCTTTCTGTAAACTTAAGACCGCTGGTTGATATTTTTTATAAGATTATGTTAACCATGCTGATTATCCAAAGTGTGATATTAATTCAAAGTATATTTACTCAGACCAGGACCATTCGGGGGACGTTAAAGCCTATTACTGAACTGGCAAATAAAGCTCACAGCTTAAATGTGGAGCGGGGTCCGTTTACACCGGAAGAGATGCAGGCTTTAGCCGGTAAATTAGATGGAATTAATGCAGCTAGGTTAGATACTCGGATTGAGCTTGGTGCAACGCAGGATGAATTAAAGAATTTGGCTGTGGCAATAAATGGAATGCTGGACCGGATTAATGAAGCATATCGCTCCCAGGCACGATTTGTTTCTGATGCATCTCATGAACTGCGAACACCTATAGCTGCTATTCAAGGTTATGCGAATTTGCTTGACCGGTGGGGTAAGTATGATGAGAAAGCGCTACAGGAATCCATTGATGCTATTAAGGAAGAGGCAGCTAATATGAAGGAACTAATTGAACAGCTGCTTTTCTTGGCTCGCGGTGATAATCACCGGATGCATCTGGAATTTGAACAGTTTGATCTAGCTGAAATAGCTGAAGCGGTAATTAAAGAGACAGAAATGATCAGTCAAAGTCATGATATAACAGCGGAATTAAATTCTGTTCTTGTAGTGGCCGATATGGGTTTAATTAAACAGGCACTGCGTATTTTAGTGGATAACGCAGTAAAATATACTCCTGTAGGAGGTAAGATTGTCATTTCTGTAGATGAAAAGCAGGGTAATGCTTGTCTAACAGTACAGGATGACGGTATTGGAATTCCGGCTGAGGCAGTCCCTTATATTTTTGATCGGTTTTATCGGGCGGATGAATCCAGAGCAAGAAAAACAGGTGGAACCGGGTTGGGGTTATCTATTGCCCGGTGGATTGCTCAGAGGCACGGCGGATATATGGAAGTTTTAAGCAGAGAAGAAATAGGAACGAGAATTGGAATTATTATACCTGCTCTCAAAGAACAAGAGGAACTTTGATTAGAAAGTCTAATCATAAGTTCCTCTTGTTATATCGAGGAAGTATAGAGGTAACTTAACAACTAGCGTTAGTAATTAAGAACTGCTTCCAAGTGGTCTTTAAGCAGGGCAATGTGATCTTTAAGCAGCTCAAATGGCTGTTCGGCGATTTTCTTAGGATTGATTGTAATAGTTTTTGTAATTAAAACTAACGGTTCTTGCACATCGCCAATAAGTACTGATAATACGATATCATATTCACCTGGTCGGATAACATCAAATTTGTATTTCAATGTTCCCGGTTCTAATTCTAGATTAAATAACACCTGCTCATTTTGGGATAGACCGATCATAAAATGAAGGTTTTCTAAATCTAGACCAGGAATTGTGATTTCAGGTAATGTAATTTCTCCTTCAAGTGCACCAAAATCTTCTAAGTACTTAAGTGCAACGGCTTTTTTGGATTAGCATTATAGCCGTCATTTGTGTCCACAAAGTATTTCATATCAATGTCAAAAACTAGCTGTGTAACAGTTCCGGCTGCTACTGTAAATTTACCAACTTCAGGCTTTAATTCATTTAAGCGAATCTTGAGGTTATGAGTTGTACCGTTAGCTAATACAACTTTGTTAGCACTTTTTTCTTCGCTGGTAACTAAGCGAATTTGGGAGTAGGTACCTGCCTGTAAAGTTATTTCTTGTCCTAATAGCTGTGCTTGAAACTGAAGACTCATTAAATCAATTAGACCTTCGTCTTCATTAAATTCAGCAATAGTTTCCCATTTGTTATCGCGTTTGGCATCAATGCGGGTAAGTTTAACCCATACTTCTTTAATTTCTTGTTCCGGTTCGCCTTGAGCAGTAGTCATAATAGGATCGGTAAGAGCGAGACTGCTGACTTCTACTGGATCTGCTGATGAAGTACTGGTTAGATAAACACCCAAATCTGCAGTTTTGTTACTACCGATACATCCTGTAAATAATAAGACCATAGCGATTACAACTATAAATTTTTTCTTCATATTTATTAAATCTCCTTTCGTCGTCGCCCCCCCCTTTTATAATATACGATTAATATATTATTTTCTATGGGTCATTAGTCCTAATTATTCTTCAATAAATTCTAATAAATCACCGGGTTGGCACTGAAGTTCGCGGCAGATGGCTGCCAGTGTTGAAAAGCGAATGGCTTTGGCTTTGTTAGTTTTTAGGATGGAAAGATTAGCTAATGTAATGCCAACTCTTTGGGCTAATTCTGTTAAGGTAATATTACGTTCCAGCATGATTTTATCTAGATTAACTTTTATCTGCATATAATCACCTTAAACCGTTAAATCAATTTCTTCTTGGAGATGGCAGCCGCGGTGAAATATTTCGGCTAAAATAAGCAGTACTATTCCCATAAAGAGCATGCCTAGATCCGGTTGGAAATTGATTTGAAATTTAAAATCTTTAATATCCAGTGTGGCAAGAGATTTAACAGTGGATAATCCTATAACATATCCGATTAGGTGATATATTAATGAGCCGGCAATGACAAGAATGCCCATAATGCGAAGCCGCTTGCTGTTTTCAATAGTAAAGGGATTATTATCTGCGAGAGTGGCAAATATTTTCCGCAGCTGATAAATGATTGCCAGGGCTAATGATAAAACAATGCAGATTATAAGTAGAAATAAAGCTGGTCTTGGTGGTTCAATCAGCTCGGAAATAATATTTATATTCATTCCGGGACCAAACAATGATAAGCTAAAAGAAGCGTTTTCTTTAAAGAAGCCGGGATTAAATAAGTCTATGAACAATAAAACTACTGTAGTTACTAAAATTACAATGATTAGATACCAAAAGACTTTCAGTGCTGCTTCGAGCAAGGATGAAACAGATTTTTTACCTAATAAAGACATTTTAATTCCTCCTTTTGGCATCATTATATGATCAAATTTATCGAATGTCAATAAAAATTTACCGATAAACGATAAAGAATTATTGAATAACTATATTATCTGGCTACATATCTTGAATGAGGTCAGCTAGGTTGGGAATTTCTTCAATGTTTTTAACTGCTGGTATTGCTTGAAGTTGATCCCACACTTGATTAAATTGTTCAGACAGGGCTTTGAAAGCTCTGACGATCTTTGGATCGAAATGGGAGCCGCTTTCGGCGATGATTATTGCGACTGCTTTTTCATGGGAATAAGGCTCCTTATAGGGCCGTTCACTGCGAAGTGAATCATAAACATCGCATAAGGCGGCAATGCGAGCACTGATAGGAATAGATTTTCCCTTTAGTCCTACCGGGTAGCCTGTACCATCCCATTTTTCATGATGATATAAGACAATTTCCATTGCTGTTTTTAGGAATCGGCGTACTGCTGGATTGGTGATATCAACTTCTGATTCAATAGCTTTAAGGATTTGAGTGCCGTGAACAGGATGTTTTTTAATGATCTCAAATTCTTCCGCGGTTAGAGGACCTGGTTTGTTCAGGATGATGTCAGAAACAGCTACTTTGCCGATATCGTGAAGGGAAATAGTGTCAGCTATGTTTTTGCTTAGTTCTTTATCTATTCCTAAGTATGCTGTAATAAGGTTAGCATAGTGTTTTAGACGGTTTAAATGGCGACCGGTAACCTCATGATCGTGCATTTCTGCTAAGTCTACTAAAGCATGGAGACTAGCTTGGTGGAGTTGGGCAAATTCGGATATCTGCTCTTGATAGTTTTCTGCCCTGCGCCGATAAATGCCAAACACCAGTGATGTCCACAAGGATATGACAACATAGACAATTAATCGAATTACCCAACTGCTCGTATTTTGATAAACCAGCGGTTCTCTGCTTAAGGGCATCAGCCACTCTGAAAGCAGAATTCCACTGATTAACGCTGTTGCCAGAGAACACTTCCAAGAACATACCAAGGCTGCGAGTATTATTGGAATGTAAAACAGATGTGGTAGTGCATTACTTGTTCCGCCAGAATACCAGACTAAAAAGTAGATAACACCCAGCATGACAGCTACTAGAGTTAGCATCCATTCTAGTTTTGGCTTCTTGATCTTCACAAACACGCCTCCTATAAATTTTTTAAGAGAATTCTTGTAGGTATAGATTCGATTATTTTTTAAATATTCCTCTGCATATGTTATGGAAT
>JAAZMN010000145.1 GCA_012798795.1 Bacillota bacterium
TAGGACAATTATCAGGAACAAATATGCTGGTATCATTGGGAGGTTTTTTAATTTCAGCTGTCGGTCTTCCAGTACTTGCAATTACTGTAGTTGCTAAAGCTGGTGGACTTCACATATTAGCAAGTCGTGTGCATCCAAGGTTTGCTTTTGCCTTTACGGTTTTGATTTATTTATCAATAGGACCTTTTCTAGGTATACCAAGAGCAGCAAGTTTAGCATTTGAAATAGGAATTGCACCATTTTTACCAAACACAGTAGGTGAAAGTATTTTTCCATTATTTATATACAGCTTAGTTTATTTTGGTATAGCCTATTGGTTATGTATGTCACCATCAAAACTTGTAGATAGATTTGGCAAAGTTTTAACACCTATGCTATTGGTTTTAATAACAAGTATATTTGTATTTAGTCTGTTTAAACCAATAGGCGAATTTGCGGCTCCTATTGGTGATTATGCACAGTTTCCGTTACTTAAAGGATTTTTAGATGGATATATAACAATGGATGCTATAGCGGCTCTCAATTTTGGTATTGTAATTTCTATTGCTTTAAAAGGAATGGGAGTAACAGAAGAAAAGAAAATCGTGTCAAATACAATAAAGGCAGGAACGATGGCAGGGTTGCTATTAGCAATTATCTATGGAATGCTTGCCTATTTAGGAGCTGTTTCACAGACAAGGTTTGGAGTATCTGAAAATGGAGCTCAAGTGCTGACAAACGTAGTGCTTTACTTATTTGGACAGAAGGGAGCAGTATTATTAGGAGTAATATTTTCTCTTGCTTGTTTAACGACATCAGTAGGACTTTTAACTTCTTGCAGCCAATACTTTGCTAAGTTGATGCCAAAAGTTTCATATAAAACTTTTCTAACAATATTTTCTGTATCAAGCATGATATTTGCAAATGTAGGGTTGACACAAATACTTAAAATTTCGGTTCCAATATTGACTGCTATATATCCAATGGCAATAATTCTTATGGTACTTGCACTTATAAATAATTTTTTCAAGGGAAATTCTTATGTTTATTTATTTGCTATGATATGTACTTCTTTTGTCAGTATCTTTGAGGCCTTAGGGAAATTCGGATTAAAAATTAATATCTTTAATAGTCTGCCATTTTATTCAAAGGGACTTGGTTGGATTATTCCAGCAGCTGTTGGGGCAATAGCCGGGTTTATTTACGGGAAACTAAGGAATAAAGGGTTTGAACAAAAATATATGCTGAAATCTGAAAAGAGATAAGCACCTAAACATCAGAGTTGCGGATTATGTGATATGATATTATAGTCATCATATTTATAAAGGAAGAGAATGCCCTTATGATCTCGCAGAATCGTGACTTGGATATGTGTAATGGACCGTTGTTTAGTAAGATTCTAATTTTTGCTTTACCTATCATGGCAATGAACATGCTACAGCTGCTGTTTAATGCAGCTGATATGGTAGTTGTAGGACGTTTTTCGGGTAGTGAAGCGCTAGGGGCTGTGGGAGCAACAGGTTCTCTCATTAACCTCATTGTTAACTTATTCATGGGTTTATCGGTTGGTACGAGTGTCATCATGGCGCAGGATTATGGTGCAGGGAAGCCAATCGAAATTAGCTGTTCTGTTCACACTTCCATATCAATCAGCATAATTGCTGGAATTATCGTCATGGCAGCCGGTCTGATTCTATGTGAGCCTTTGTTAAACATTATGGGAACACCTGAGGACATTATCCATCTGTCGGTATTATATATGAAAATTTATTTTATTGGTTTGCCAGCTAGCATGGTTTATAACTTCTGTGCGGCTATACTGCGCGCTATAGGTGATAGCCGCAGACCGATGAACTTTCTCATCATTTCTGGTATTGTCAACGTGATGCTCAACCTTCTCTTCGTAATTGTGCTTAACATGAGTGTTAAAGGTGTAGCATGGGCCACAGTTATTTCACAGTATCTTTCGATGTTGCTTGTGCTTAACTGCCTGTACAAGACCGATAGAGCCATACGTTTTACACCACAGAATTTGTGTATTGATAGACAAAAACTCAAAGAAATATTGAAGATAGGTTTGCCTGCAGGTATGCAAAGCATGCTTTTTTCAATTTCAAACGTGCTGATCCAATCAGCTGTAAATTCCTTTGGTTCAGTCATGGTGGCTGCCAGTTCTGCTGCAGGCAATATAGAAGGTTTTGTTGGGACTACAATGAATGCCTATTATA
>JAAZMN010000010.1 GCA_012798795.1 Bacillota bacterium
CTATAAATAATGATGAATAACTGCCAATTATTACTCCCAGTACAAGTGCTAGGGCAAAATCACTGATTGACGCACCCCCAAAAAGGAAAAGCAGAAGCACTACTATAAACGTAGTTACACTAGTGTTAATTGTACGCGATATTGATTGATTAATACTTTTATTAACCAAATCTTCATCACTTTCTTTTTTACGAAAACTCAAGTTATCGCGAATCCGATCGAAAATTACAATGGTATCGTTAATTGAATAACCCACAACTGTTAGAATCGCTGCTATAAATGTACTGTTTATTTCTTTCCCCAAAAGAGCAAAAATACCGAGGACAATAATTACATCATGCAGAAGAGCAGCAACGGCAGAAACAGCAAATTTGAACTCGAATCTATATGAAATATAGATTAATATTCCTATTGATGCAACACTCAAAGCAACAACTGCTTGACGAATTAATTCTCTGCCAATTACCGGATAGACAACCTCAGTCTTGCGCTGATCAACTTCACCAAATGCATCAGTCAATGTCTTATCAATCTCGATTATCTCAGAACTGCTGAGCTCACGGGTTCGAATAATAAACTCATTTTTCTGATCCAGCATTTGAATCACAGCATTACCTATCCCTAATTCTGATAAGTCATCATTTAATATCTTACGAATCTCTTCGACAGAAACCTCTCTGGAAACCCGCCGTTCAAGTAAAGTACCCCCTGTAAAATCAATACCCAGATTAAGACCGGGAGTAACAAGAAAAATTAAAGATAGGATTATAGCAACTGCTGAAACTGTAAAGCTCTTATAACGCAGCCCGACAATATTCATTTCTCTACCCCTTTCATCGCAAAGTAGCGGCGCATTTTCTCCGGATTCTGATCTACAATTACTGTTAAAATAACTTTTGTTATAAAAAGTGCAGTGAACATACTCACTAAAATACCAATACTGAGTGTTACTGCGAATCCTCTGATAATGCTGCTCCCAAAATAAAATAATACCGCTGCGGTAATCAGGGTAGTTACATTAGAATCAATGATGGTTTTAAACGCATGGCTAAAACCAGCATCAATTGCCGGTCGTAATCTTTTGCCAGCATTCAATTCCTCTTTAATCCGCTCAAAAATTATAATATTAGCATCTACCGCCATTCCTACTGATAGAATAAGGCCTGCTATCCCCGGCAGAGTCAGTACTGCATTGATAGAAGCTAATATGGCAAATACCAGCAATAGATAAATCCCCAAAGCGATATCCGCTACCAAGCCGGGCAGTCGATAATAAAACACCATATATAATAAGACTAAAATAATCCCAATAACTCCAGCTTTAGCACTTCTGTCAATGGAATCCTGCCCTAAAGTCGGTCCCACATTACGAGTCTCCACTATTTCCAAAGGAATTGGCAGGGACCCTGCTGTTAACATGACAGCTAAATGTTTGGCTTCCTCATAGGAGCCAATACCGGTAATTTGTGCTTTTCCTCCTAAAATCGGTTCTTTAATATTGACAATCTGCAGTACTTCTCCATCGAGCATTATAATACTCTGCTGATTGACAAATCGAGTAGTAAGTTGACCAAATAAGACCGCACCTTCTTCATTAAACTCTAAATCTACAGCCGGACGCCTATATTGATCAGTACCTAACTTAGCACTCTTCAGATATGCCCCTGTTAAAAATGTATTACCATTGGGATCGGCAAACTCCAGCAAAGCAGTTTTACCAATAGTATTGATAGCCTGCTGTTGATCATGAATCCCCGGTAATTCTACAATAATTCTGCGAGTACCCTGACGCTGAATAATAGGTTCGGTTACACCTAACCCATTAATTCTCCGTTCAATAATAGCTTGAGCTCGCTGCATATCTTCTTCTTCAACGATTTCTCCCGTATCCTGCGCTTCTAAAACTACATGGACTCCTCCCTTTAAATCTAATCCTAAATTTATTGGGGTTTTACTTATCAAAACCACAGATATTATAGTAATCACTATAATAATGCCAACACGCCAAGGGTATCCTCGTCTCAAAACTTCTCCCCCTTTAATCACTATTAACACAGATAAACCAATTATACTATTTGAGCTGAGAGATTGTCAACGAAACACAACACCAAAATCCTACCACTCAAACTCATTGACCGCCCGCAACCAGTGATTTTTTATAGCTCCTTGATATTTACTACTGGGAACATACATTGCTAAATATACAACTGCATCACCTTGATGAAAATAAACTGATCTAAGCATTGATTTTTTACCATCAGGACCTACACCCTCTAACGCATAAAAGTAGGTTTTAAGCTTGTTTGATGTAGTAATCTCCCAATTGGCAAAAACCAATTGATTATCCAGTAAACCATCCCATCTTTTTGCAACAAAATCTATTACCGTATCTGTATCATTTCCAACCATACTGCCAATTTCCATAATAACAGAACCATCATCCCAAGATATTTCTAAAAATTCGTAACCAAAGATGGTCTTAATAACATACCTTTCAGCATTGTTTGGTACCACAGCAAAAAAATGAGGGTCATCGCTGTAATACCACCAATACTGATTATCTTGGTGTAAATAGAATTCTCCTGCAATAGCACTACTATTACAAATACCAAAGATTATTATTACAGAAATAATCATAAGATAATGCCTAATCTGCATGGTCAATTAAAGCCCCCTCTTTAATAAAAAACCACCCTTAGGTGGTTTCCCATCTAACTAATAACCGAACCAACGCCAGACTTACTAAGACTAATTACTGTTCCATCGGCAATCTTTAGTTTGATATGATCATCTGATATTGCTGTAATCTCGCCATGAATACCACCTATGCTTACTATTTTATCTCCTTTAGCCAGTCCATCTATCATAGCCTGCCGCTCTTTTTGTTGAGCTTGCTGAGGACGTATCAAGAAAAAATACATAACGGCCAGCATAATTACAAATAGCATTAACAACTGAATAAAAGTACCTACACCGGATACCTCCGCTTCTAAAAACATAAGAATTCACCTCCTTATCATATATTTTCCTCGTTTTACTGATGTTATCCTGCATATTCTGCAAAAAACTTTGCTCGAAATTCTAGTAGAGTATCACTGCGTATAGCTTCGCGAATATCTTCCATCAAATGCAGTAAGAATGTTACGTTATGAATACTGGTCAACCGAATCCCCAGCACTTCCTTGGCTTTCAATAAATGACGAATATAGGCTCTGCTGTAATTTTTACATGTATAACAAGAACATCCTGGCTCAATCGGTTGAAAATCTTTAGCAAACGGTCGATCTCTAATTGTAAGATTACCTTTACGAGTCATTACCGTACCGTGTCGGGCAATTCGAGTTGGCAGTACACAATCAAACATATCAATTCCGCGTAAAACTCCTTCAATCAAACAGTCAGGTGAGCCTACACCCATTAAATACCTGGGTTTATCTTCGGGCATATGTGGGATTAACTCTGATAATACTTCATACATAAGAGGCTTAGGTTCGCCTACACTTAGGCCGCCAATACCATATCCGGGAAAGTCCAATTCTCCCAGCTGATATGCACTTGTCCTGCGCAAATCGTGGTACATTCCTCCTTGAACTATACCAAATAACGCTTGTTCGGAACTATTGTGTCTTGTTTTGCATCGTTTAGCCCAGCGATAAGTTAAATCCGCTGACTGTCGAGTATAGTTATAATCAGCAGGATAAGGAGGACATTCGTCAAAGGCCATAGCAATATCCGAGCCTAATTCCATTTGGATCTCCATAGATTCTTCTGGACCGATAAAGTGTTTTGAACCATCCAGATGAGAGCGAAATACCACGCCCTCCTCGGTGATGTTTCTCAGTTTCCCCAAACTAAAAATTTGAAATCCGCCGCTATCTGTTAATATCGGCCGACTCCAATTCATAAATTTATGTAAACCACCGGCCGCCTTAATTATTTCACTGCCTGGACGTAAATAAAGATGATAGGTATTGCTTAAGATAATTTCTGCTCCTGCATCTACTAATTCATCAGGAGTCATGGTTTTAACTGTGGCTTGAGTACCCACCGGCATAAAAACCGGTGTCTCAATCAACCCGTGGTTAGTTTCTATAATTCCTAAACGTGCTCTTGAGTCTGATGCCGTTTTTAAAACTGAAAACTTAAATGCCATTAATTCTGCTCCTTGCTATTTAGTAACAGCATTGCATCGCCAAAACTAAAAAATCGATAATTATCGGCAACAGCAGCTTGATATGCTGACTTTATTAAATCATATCCTGCAAATGCTGATACAAGCATTAACAAGCTCGATCTTGGTAAATGAAAATTGGTTATTAATCCGTCAATAACTTTAAATTTGAAGCCTGGATAAATGAAAACATCAGTCCAACCTGAACCTGCCGTAACACCATTAGATTGAGCAAGTGTTTCAAGAACTCGCACAACTGTAGTACCTACAGCAATCACCCGCCCACCATTTTTTTTACAAGTGTTAATCATCTCAGCATGTTCTTGAGTTAAGCTGTAAAACTCGCTATGCATCCGATGTTCTTCTACCTTTTCCACTTTTACAGGACGAAACGTTGCCAGCCCCACATGGAGAATTAAAGGAACAAACTTGACTCCCACAGCCTTTATCTGCTCAATCAATTGATTTGTGAAATGCAATCCTGCCGTCGGTGCAGCCACAGACCCTCTTTCCCTAGCATATACAGTCTGGTAACGTTCTTTGTCATCAAGCTTGGCTGTTATATATGGAGGAAGTGGTGTTTCACCAAGTTCTTCCAATATATCATCAAAATTTCCTTCACATAGAAACTCAACAATCCTACCGCCAAAATCAGTTTTATCCACTACTAATGCCTGTAATTTATCTCCAAAACTGATCTCTGCACCTATTTTAGCTCGTTTACCGGGTTTCACCAAAACTTCCCATTTTTTGTCTGTCAGCGGTCGTAACAATAATAATTCAATCCTGGCTTTAGTACCTATTTTGGTCCCATACAGTCTTGCGGGAATTACTCGCGATTCATTAACAACTAAAACATCGTTAGGATTGAGAAACTGCAGTAAATCATCAAACCGATAATGTAGTATCTTACCGGTATTGATATTAATAACCATTAAACGCGAATGATCTCGCGGTTCGATTGGATTCTGAGCAATCATTTCTTGCGGCAATTCATAATCAAATTCTTCTACTTTCATCTTTACTCCTTGCTGTTATTGTGCATTGTTTTTACAGGATCAAATATCGGCCTGGTTATTTCCAACCCTAATTCATAAAAATAGCCGTCCCGTTCAATAGTTGCAGTTACAGGAGCAGTCTTAGAACTGTCTTTATTTCCACCGACTTTATGATTAAAATCTACATGCACAGCAATGTAGTTTGCCGGTGTCATTCCTGCTTCTCGAACTTGCTTACGTACATCAGTAGGAACTTTCCATACTTGCACATGATAAACAGTGGCCAGGGTTTCTTTTATGACATCACCGATAACTTGATCCAAGCTGTTTTTGCTTGCAAGATTTTTCTCCAAAACAATATCATCGAGCATAAGCTGCTTGCAATCTTCGATATCGTCTTGAGAAAATGTCACAACTATTTCATTTTCACCGGCCTTTAGATATCCATCTAATTCAGCCTGTTCTTCTATATCTTTTAGAGCTTGTTTCAAACTATAACCAGTTAATTTCATTTTATTCAGCAGCTGAACACCGGCTTGGTTCAAACCTTCTGCACTTACCACTCTTTGCTTGGCATTAATACCTAACTCAATACTGGGATTTATATCTAATGTAATATAATAAGTAGGGACCAAACCTCCCGGAATTTTTTGAATTTGGCTTGCAGAACTAACTATGGCTAAAAGCAGGGCTGCAACAATGCTCCATTTCCATAAAATTGGAGGCCGTTTAATTGTATAAAAAATTTCCTGCCCGATACACACTGGCTTTGTGAAAGGTACTCGCACAAATTCCCCTTGGGAAGTCATAACTATGACATGATCGTCAGCAGCTGCCTGCATAACGACGCCTCTCCCCCGTTTCATGCTTACCTCCTCCTTCAAACCGTACGTTTTAAATATTCTCTTAGATAGTTAAATTCACCGATTAAAATTAGCGTTAGAGTAATTATGTATTTTCGCTGACGTTCTAATGTCTTGCGGCTAACACTGACTAACTTCTCCAATTCCTTTAAGGGTAGAGCCTTTCTATGGGTAAGAAACTTCAGTAATTCTGGTTCGCTAGCTAATATCTTTGCTACCTCTAATGCTCTATCACGTGCATCCTGATGCTTAGGAGATATTTTCACCAAGTCTGAAAATAATACTCCATATTCGTTTAACAGCTGATTTAAACGAAAAATCTCTTCACGCCTCTCTTCGCTTTCCTTTTGAAGTTGAATAACTCCAAAAGCTTCTTTGGATTCAATTTTTCTTATTATGCTGTCTTCAGCATTATCGGTTTCTAAAGCGGAAAGAGGAATTTCATCCTGCCGCCGCATTTTCCGACGAAAATAGTCTACCATTCTGCGTTTTATAACAATCTCAGCAAAACTAAGAAATGATGATCCGGCTTTAGGGTTGTATGCAGTTATCGCTTCGTCAAAAGCTGACATGGCAATACTGGCTTCGTCATCTCTTCCTAAAACAAGATACTTTTTAGCAACTCCGGATGCTACACGCAGATAAAATGGACGATAATCTTTAATCAGCTGTTCTCTCATGTATTGGTCTCCGTGCTGTGCCTGCTCCACTAAATGATTCAAATCAAAGTTTTTTTCTTTTTTAGCTGAGTTTGATGCCATCAGTTACCCTCCCTATTCTATTGATTCGCATAAGTCAACAATTTTCCGGGTATGCCTTACTCATATCCAAACTCTGATAATGAGCCCGGTTTATTACGCCAATTTTTTTTAACTTTAACCCACAAATCTAAAAAAACTTGACTTCCAAGTAAAACCTCTATTTGTTGGCGTGCTGCACTTCCTATTTTTTTTAACATGGAGCCTCTTTTGCCGATGACAATCCCTTTTTGCGAATCACGCTCTACATAAATCGTTGCCCGTATTTTAACAATACCCTTATCAGCTTGTTCTTTAACCTCATCAACAGCTACAGCCACAGAATGAGGTATTTCCTCTTCCGTAAGATGTAAAATTTGCTCACGAATAAATTCCGCGATAATGAACCGTTCAGGATAGTCAGTAACCCAATCGTCAGGATAGTATTTAGGACCTGGGGGCAAGTATTCGATTAATGTATCCGTAAGCTTATCTAAATTGGTACCATATTGAGCCGAAATCGCTATGGTTTCTGCAAAAAAATTGTGTTTGTCCCGCACCTGCCTTAAGAACTTTTCTTGTTCACTGACAGTTATTAAATCCGACTTATTAGCTATCAAAAATATCGGAGTATCTATACCTGTTAATTCAGCTGCAACATAATCATCAGCAGTTCGCCACTGAGTAATATCAACCATCATACAGATTACATCGACTTCCTGAAAAGTTGAGCGTGCAGTTTTAACCATGTATTCACCTAACTTATGTTTAGGGCGGTGAATTCCAGGAGTGTCTATAAAGATAATCTGACCGTCTGGCCTTGTCAGAACCGCCCTAATCGTATTGCGTGTAGTCTGTGGTTTGCTGGAAACAATCATTAACTTTTGTTCTAAGAGACTGTTTAACAACGTTGATTTACCTACATTAGGTCGGCCAATTATTGCTGCAAACCCTGACTTAAAGTCTGCCATTACACTCCTCCTATTCCTATAAACTCAATTTCCATACTTGACGATGGATTCCATCTCCGTATTCATCGGGCAGAAGCTGTTTAGCTTTAAAACCCAGCTTTGTATACAATCTTAGAGCTGTTTTGTTATTCGGATCTACAGTTAGGCACACATCAGTAATATCATCCTGCCGTAAGATGGAATGAGCAGAGTCTAGAAGCTTATACCCCAGCCCTTGATTGCGATACTCTTCTTTAACAGCAAGTCCAAACAAATATGCCAAAGATATCTCCGTAAAATCACGCATATATTCTGCTGCCGCTAACACCTGTCCTTGATTAATTAAAAGAAAAACACGACCGTGCCGAATAAAAGGAGGTAAAAACCAGCTGTTCATTCCTCCTTCTTTGAAAGCCTCCTGCTCAATAGCAATTATCTGTCTAGTCAAGTCTTTGTCCAAATCTCTCAGTTCAATAAAATCACAATCCATAATCTTCTCCCCTGAACGCTTTGGGTAACAGCTCCGATATTGTAACTTGGCACATATCTCCCTGCATATTAGCTAAGTATATCATTGTATCATCATCAATAAACTCCGCCAGGACTTGACGACAAACTCCACATGGTGTAATTATCTGCTCACTGTCAGCTACAACTGCCAATGCTTTAAAAGCTCTCTCTCCTTCGGAAACAGCTTTAAATATGGCTGTGCGCTCCGCACAATTTGTCGGGCTATAGGCTGCATTCTCAATATTGCATCCTAAATATACTGTTCCGCTGGCAGACAAAAGAGCAGCACCGACTTTAAACTTAGAATATGGCACATAAGCTTTTTCGCGAGCAATTTTCGCTAATTCTATTAATTCTTGAACTTCGATGACAACCCCTCCCAAACTTATGCTTTCAGCTGAAATAATAACAGCGTAACTAAAAACCCAATTAGACCGCCTATAATCACTTCCAATGTTGAATGAATATCACTCTGCACACGGCTGTGAGCAACTAATAATGCAAGAATAAATCCTAATACTGCAGTAAAACTATTCCCAGCAAATAAAATAGCTGCTGCTAAGCTAAATGCAATAGCTGTGTGACCGCTGGGCATCCCACCTCTAAGATAGTTTGAACTACCTGTAAAAACCTTTACTATAATACTCACAGCCACAACCAATATTAATGCTATCAATGTAAGATTATAACTACCGATGCTCTTTCGCAAAAGCTCAGATTCGAACAGCATTATCCTTTCAAAAAATATCAAATATCCTACTGCTACTGCCACTACAGCAGTAACCAGCACTGCACCGGCTGCTGTGTTTTTAGCAATTCGAGCCAAAGGATGAATTTCTTCTGTAACCAAATTCACTACTTCTTCAACTGCAGTATTTAACATTTCGACAGCAATAACCAACCCTACAGTAATCACTAGAATAAGTAATTCTAAACGGGATACATTTAACATAGCTGCTAATAGTAATACAAGTATCCCGACTAAAAAATGAACTTTCATGTTGCGTTGAGTCTGTAATACAAAAACAATACCATCAACAGCATATTGGAAACTATCGATAAGGTTTCTCGACCTCACTCTTCTTCCTCCTGCTCTCGCATTAGGTTCAGTCTTGACATAATCTGCTCTTCTATCAGCCGCATCTGCCGCTTATCTTGTTTGATTTGATGGTCATAACCCAACAGGTGCAGTAATCCATGAGCAGCTAAGTAGCAAACCTCCCGAGCAAGACTATGCTGGTACTCGATACTCTGTTCCTCAGCACGCTGTAACGAAATGACAATATCCCCCAATACACGGGGACAACCGGCAATCTGCCCAAACTCAAACCCTTCTTCTAAGGGAAAAGACAAAACATCAGTTGCTTGATTAATATTTCGGTATTGGCAGTTCAATTTCTGAATGAATTCATTATCAGCGAAAGTCAAACTGACTTCTATATCATTCTCTACACCGATTAATTCCAGTCCAATCTCTAAAGCCTGCTTGACTAGGTTATCTAGCCCTACAGCATCCACTTTATCTTGTTCATTATTTATGTATATATCCACCTATGATTTCTTCCCCTCAATATCCTCGCGAGTAATCTTCTCAGGATATTCAACCCGTGCATGAAATATACCAACCAACACTTTAGTAAAGGCATCTGCCAGCTTATTCAAATCTTTAAAAGATAAATCGCATTCATCAAGCTGCCCGTCATCTAACCGTTCGCGAATTATTTTCCGAACTAAACCCTCAATTTTACCAGGCGTAGATTTCGTAAGAGAGCGCACAGCGGCCTCAATTGCATCTGCTAATGATACAATTGCTGTTTCTTTAGTCTGAGGTTTAGGACCCGAATAGCGATAATCATTTTCCTCGATTGTATCTCCGTTGGTTTCTAAAGCCCGATGATAAAAGAAATTAACCAAATTGGTTCCATGATGTTCTGCAATAAACTGAGATATCACCGCTGGTAGTTTATATTCTTTGGCTAACTCCAAACCATCTTTAACATGTGAAGTTATGATTAATGTCGATAATGAAGGTGCAATCTTATCATGAGGATTGTCCATACCAAGCTGGTTTTCAACAAAAAAGTATGGTCGTTTTAATTTCCCAATATCATGATAAGTAGAGCCTACCCGTGCAAGTAATCCATCGGCACCTACAGCTTCAGCCGCAGCCTCAGCTAAATTACCCACCATAATACTATGGTGATAGGTTCCCGGAGTTTCCATCAGTAACCTTCTGAGCAACGGGTGGTTTGGATTTGATAGTTCCAATAACCTAATAGAAGAAGTCATGCCAAAAATACTTTCAAAGTACGGTAATGATCCAATGGCAATAATTGAACTGAGTACACCGTTTAAAAGGCCAAGATAACTGTGAAATAGCAGACTTGAATCATGATATAATAAACCAAAGCCTATCATCACTAAAAAGTTACTGCCGCCAACGATAAATCCAGCACGCATTAATTCGCCTCGCTGACTAACCCTTGAAACACAGATAATGGCAATTAATCCACCGATTAAGCTTTGGATAACCAAAGGCAGCGATTGAAAAATAATACCGCTGACAACTGTTAATACAGTAACTGTTAGTATGGCAGTACGAGAATCCAACAGCATAGTCACAAGCATGCCTGCTAAAGCAATGGGTGTTAAGTATTGGATTAATGCCCAATTAGTAAATGACAGTACTTTACTGATAAAAGTAACAACCACTAAAACTGACCCGACAAAGGCCAATTTATTTTCACTCATTATTATATTAGGCCTATATTTATACAGCGATACACCAAACACTATCAATAACAAACCGATAATAACAAATAAACCCAATAAAGCCCAGTAATCAATACCATCACGATAGAGTCCTAAATCTTTTAGTAATTGAACATGCTTCGGTTGAACCACTGTTCCATCACTTATGATTATTTCCCCGGCTTTTACAATTATTGGTTTTACAGAACGAATAGCTTCCAGCCTTGCTTGTTCAAGTACAGCTTGATCCAAAACAAGATTGGGTTCAATTATTTGAACGCATAGTTGTTTAGCTATCTCTTGAAACTGTGAACTAATTGAACTCTGGGCAATCAGAACATTCAGCTCATCAATAACTTGAGCCATTTCATTTTCAGATATGCCCTCATTCATTTTTTCTAAAACAATACTTCTAAGCTCTTGTACAAAATCTGCATACTCTGGAGGATCAGCTGATAATATCTGTTCTGCCATATTAAGCGTCAATACAATCTCTTCGCTTTCCGTTAGCTGCTTTTGCAGTTCACCTGCTTCAGCTTCAAACCCTTGCCGGTCTTCAATTTCAGCTTGAGAATTCTCTAATCGATATTCAGATATTAATGTAAATATTCTAGTTAGTCGTTCATCTGCCTTGACAACAGCTGCATGATTAACAATATAATTACTAATATCTGCCTTGACTTCAGCCTCTGCTTCCATGGCTGCTTTTTCCCGCTCTCGTTCTGTCTGAGCTTGATTCTCAATATCACGAGGCACTCGAATATCTTGACGAGCAACTTCTCCTATTTCAAGATAATAGCCTACCGGTGAGACGTTAATGGAAAGAATTCCATACAACCCCACAAAAACCAGTAGCCCTAATACCCATTGACGAACTGTAGTTTGCTCAAGCTTAGCCTTAGTAGAAATGATAAATTTAGTCCAAGGTTTTGATTTTGACTTTCCCATAGAAATAGCCCCCTCATGCAGACTTAACCGTAGTTCTAATTTCTTTAAACCTTTTTCCGCTGATTTTCATAAACTTCATATGCTTTGATAATTCTCTGTACCAAAGGATGCCGAACTACATCACTGCCGGTTAAATAGGTGAATCCTACCCCTTGGATTTTTTTGAGCACCTTTTTTATTTCAATTAGTCCTGAAGATTTTCCTTTTGGTAAATCAACTTGAGTAATATCTCCGGTAACTACAGCTTTTGAACCATAACCTAGACGTGTTAGAAACATTTTCATCTGTTCATGAGTTGTATTCTGTGCTTCATCTAAAATGATAAAGGAATCATCTAAGGTCCTACCGCGCATATAAGCCAGAGGAGCAATTTCAATTACCCCTTTTTCGCGAAATTTTATATATATTTCTTGACCGAGAATATCATACAAAGCATCATATAGTGGGCGAAGATATGGATCAACTTTATCCTGCAGGTCTCCTGGTAAAAACCCTAAATGCTCGCCTGCTTCTACTGCAGGACGGGTTAAGATTAAGCGATTTACTTCCTTACGTTTTAAAGCTGCTACAGCTGCTGCCATAGCTAAATATGTTTTGCCTGTCCCAGCCGGACCTATACAAAAAACAATATCATTATTATTTATTGTTTGTATATATTGACGCTGCCCCGCAGTTTTCGGAGATATCTGTCTACCCCGTGCAGTAGTAACAATAACTTCGGAGTTAATCTGTTTTAAGCTGGCATTATTACCGGTACTCACTAATTCACTTGCATAATAAAAGTCATGGGCTGTAACTTCTCGTTCAAGACCGGCGACATTTTCCAGAATTTGATAAACTTTTTCTACTTTCTTTAATTCACCGCTGAGAATAATATCTACACCCCGAGGAATTACTTTAATTCCAAATCGAGATTCTAACCAACGTAGATTTTCATCACCCTTGCCGCTAATACTCTGAGCTTGGGCGTTATTTCTCAACGAAAATACCTGTTCTATTTCTTGAGCCACTCACAAACCCCCTAAAATACACTTGAAACTATCCTTATTATAAGCAAAATATCAATCGTATGCAAATCAAAAGTCCGCTTCAAAACAAGCTATGTTTTCTTCTATTTCAATGATTAAGCCAATTCTAAGCCCATTTTGATCTTCTATAACATACTCTTTCACATGTGAATCAAGGATTTTCTCGCGCTGAATGCCTGCTTCCTCTAACTGCTGCCAAGCACGTTCTAAAGCCAGTGTTTTAGCTAACTCTCGCGGTATGGACATTATTTCGTAATAAACCTGTGAATAAGTATGCATTGTAACAGTTAAGGGCAGTTTATAACCCTTGACATGCCGCTGCCATAACTTTGAGTCAACAGTATATAATTCAAAAGGTACGGGTTTGCCCCAGTTAAAAGATGAATTTCCAAGTGTTATTGTATAATTAACATGAGTGTTTTCAGTTTTAACTTGAGTAACTTTACTGAAACCGGCCTCACCAATAGCATCGTACCATACTCTAGCCCTTACTATCCCTTCAGCACGCCCATGCTGCAGTTTTCCGTACATATCATAATATTTCCCCGATATTAATACATCTCCCTTTTTTACCGTATCACCTACATGTACTTTTACCGTTCCTCTATAAGGAAGTATTTGAGTGATTAATCCGCCACGCTCAGCCACTAAATCACCGTACTGCAATTCTTGCACCAAAGGGCTTGTACGTTCAACGACTTGGATAGTAAGCAATACTCCTTTGGAATTTACTCCCACCCATGAAAACTGAGGAAACTTTACTAATAATGAATTCTCAATTTCAGCCGCATTAAAATCAGACTTAGCCGTTCCTATCTTTAACCCTTCATTGGCTATTTCTGTGATAATATCCTCCCTAGTAATTTGTTCACATCCATGAATTTCTATAAACCAAATAAATCCTGATAAATAGTAAAGGACTAGCATAAAAACAACCAATCCTATGATTAAAGCTTTTCTCTGCAGCATTCTGCTGATTAAAAACGGCAGGCCAGACTTACCTATAATACTAATTCGCACATTCAATCCCTGTAACAATGGTCGTATCTTTTTAAATCGGCGGATAGGAATTTTCCCAATTATAATGTCAGCCGTTACCCGTTCAACGTCCCATAAACCAAAACCTTGGTCGGCAATACGATTAAGCAGAACCTCCAAGTCCACTCCTTTGAATTTAATAGTAATATATCCGGTTAACCATGCCCAAACTTGTTTGATCATGTCCCCACCCCGCTATTGGCTGGAAAATTGTATTCTTTCAATTATTCCTTCCAACCTAATGTAGTCTTTTTCTATAATTTTAATAGCTAATTTTCTACCGTTAACACTCATTATCCCACCTTTAACACGTAAACATATTTGTTCAGAAGTATATTTTTGGATACCTCTGTGATTTTCCACTAATATCTCCAGATTTCCAATCACTGTAATCCGCGGTAGTTCTAAAACGACATCAGATGGTAAATCCATAAAATCAATTAATTTCTTTATTCTGCTACTGACGGAATTTGTCATGTAACCACCTCCAACTATACCTGCTTTCTTTAAAATTATGCATCGGGCATTTAAAGAATTACAAAATAAAAAACCCTAGGACAGCTAATCCAGCTATCCTAAGGTTCTTATCCAGTTTCTATATTTAATTCAACTCAACGTTCTGGCCATGGCCGCCTTGAACGCGGCTCACGCAGAAGCTCACTCATAATTAGAACTCTGCGCATCTCATGGGCCAAGCTGCTATTTTCTTTAGATTTTTTAGTCATAGCAGAGCGAGTCAAACTTTTCGAGGCTTTTTTTCTAATTGATATTGATTCAATTTGATTTTCTTGCTTACTATCGGCAAGTATTTCTGCAGTTCTATCTTGTACCGACTGCTGCTCTGCTCTAGGTGCACTTGTCGCAAGTTTTCCTGCTGCGGACTTTTTTGCCATTTGTTTCTGCTGCTGCTGCTTTGAAGCGGACATTGCTTTCATCACTGCAGTTACTATAGCAGATAACAAGTATATAACAATTATAAACGGCATTAGAAAATCCATAAGATACTACCTCCTAAATGGATGAAGATTGCATAAGGATTAATCCTGTAATTCATCATCCTGCTTATCTTCATCTTCAACCTTTTCACTGCGGCCTATGGATTCGCGCATATCAGTATCAGCCATAATGTTGCGCATATTATAATAGTCCATCACACCTAATTTACCCTCGCGTAGAGCCTCTGCCAATGCTTTGGGAACTTCAGCTTCAGCCTCGACAACTTTAGCCCGCATTTTCTCTACATCGGCCCTCATCTCATGCTCGCGAGCAATAGCTGCAAATCGTCTCTCAGCAGCTTTAGCCTGAGCAATGTTTTTATCCGCTTCTGCTTGATCTATTTGCAGCCTAGCACCAATATTACGGCCTACATCCACGTCCGCAATATCAATGGAAAGTATTTCAAATGCGGTGCCTGAGTCAAGTCCCTTCTCCAATACTACCTTGGAGATTCTATCCGGATTCTCTAATACTGCTTCGTGACTGACATCAGAACCAACAGTAGTAACAATTCCTTCGCCAACCCGTGCAATAATCGTAGCTTCACCTGCTCCACCAATTAAACGATCAATGTTTGCCCGCACCGTAACACGTGCTTTTACCTTTAATTCTATACCATTTTTTGCTACAGCAGCAATCTCGGGCGTTTCAATCACTCTGGGATTTACACTCATCTGCACAGCTTCTAATACATTCCGACCTGCTAAATCTATTGCCGCTGCTCTTTCAAAACCCAAGGTCATCTCTGCTCGATGAGCTGCAATCAATGCATCAATCACCCGATCCACATTACCGCCAGCCAGATAGTGAGCTTCCAATTTGTCAATAGTAGCATCAACACCGGCTTTCTGCGCCTTAATCAGAGGAATAACGATCCTATGCGGAGGTACACGCCGCAATCTCATCCCTATTAAAGTTAAAATACCTATTTCTACACCAGCTGCCAAAGCAGAAATCCACAGCCCAATAGGAACAAAACTAAAAATCACAACTAAAAGCAGTACAATTAGTATCACGATAAAAATCAACAACGGTTCCATTACACAGCCTCCCTACTTTTATAAAATTTTTACTTGCTAACTTCAGTGACAATAATGCGGTTGCCTTCGGTAAACACTACCTTAATTTCGGTATCAGCTGCTATAAATCCTCCATCGGAAACTACATCATAGCGCTGATTGTCAATAATAACAGTTCCTGCCGGCCTCAGCGGCGATATAGCTACTCCAGTTTTTCCCAATAATGAACTGTAGTCTTTCACACCATGATAACCTAAGTCTTTATCTTCGCGTGTTACTAAAACAAAACGCCGCCATGCACTAGATTTGCGGAATTTATTCCAAAACAGGATTATGATTATCACTGTTATAATCAAGGCAATAATTATACTGGAAAGAGCCATATAAAAATCCTTAAATGATAAGAAGATGCTGCCAAAAATACTTGCTAAACCTAATATACCAACTATGCCAAATCCCGGAATTACAAAGAGTTCTAAACATAACAACACTAGACCTAGTAGGAAAAACAGTACAACTTCAAAACCAGCCAACCCGCTTAAGATCCGGCCGCCAAAAAATAACGCCATAGACACAACTCCAATTGTGCCTGGGATACCCCAACCTGGTGTTATTAATTCTACAACTAATCCTAAAAATCCTAGTGTTAATAACAACTGACTGACAGTCGGCTCTGTAACAAACCCTGCCACAGATTCGGCCCAATTTCTGTCAATTTCCACAATTTCCAAATCAGCTAACCCATAATGATCCAACACTTGAGTACGATAGCTGCTGATTATATCTGTATAACCATGTTTCAACGCTGAAACTGCAGTCAATGTCAAAATCTTATCTTTGTCAACCAATCCTTCAATAGCAATATCAGCATCTACCATGGCTTCAGCTATCTTAGGATCTTTACCGTTTCTTTCCGCAGAAGATGCAAATTCGGCTTTTACAAATGAAACGGTTTTTTCATCAAGAGGTTGCGGTTCAGCTGCTCCTATGGTACTTCCTGGAGCCATGGCAATATGCGGAGCAGAAATTGCAATTAATGCACCTGCAGATATAGCTCTTTCTCTAATAAATGCAATTACAGGTGTTTCCATCCTAAAAATCAGATCGCAAATTTCAACTGCTGCATCCACACGGCCGCCAAAAGTATTAATTTCCAAAAGTACAGCAGCATCGTTCGCCTTTGCCAATTCCAATCCTCTGACTACATACTGTGCCAGACCTAGTTCTATAGTTCCATCAATCGAAAGAACATAAACACTTTTCGGCTGTGTTTGAGCTTGAACAACTTGATTGGTTAAAACTGTGCTGAATGCAAATATTACCAATAATAAATGCAAGAGCAGCTTTTTGACCTTCAATATAACCCCTCCTAACCTATTTTAAATTTTAAACATTGTAAATGGGGAAAAAGCCCGATATCGTATTGACATCGAGCTTATCTAGCCTATCGAAATCTTGCATTTCGCTTACGTGCAGCCTCAGACTTCTTTTTCCTTCTGACACTGGGTTTTTCATACTGTTCCCTTTTTCTTACTTCAGATAACACACCCGTAATCCGAACTTGTTTCTTAAAACGGCGTAAAGCATTATCGAGGGACTCATTCTTACCTACCTTGATTTCTGCCATCCTGTATCCCTCCTTCCACGATTAACACATGCATTATTACATCTTTCTAATTAATTATAAACTATAAGCTGAAGTTGGTCAATTATATTATCCCGGCGGCCAAATTAAGTCGCGCCCCGCAAGAAGGTGAAAATGAAGGTGGTTCACACTTTGACCAGCAGCAATGCCGCAATTATTGACTATTCTAAATCCGTTATCCAGCTGATAATCAGCTGCCAGCTTTTTGATAGCTAGACCGATATTATGAAATAGTTCACTATCGTAATCTGCAAGCTCAATGATATTTTTAATATGTTTTTTAGTTATAATCAACAAATGTACAGGTGCCTCAGGATTAATATCTTCAAATGCTAAGACATCCTCAGATTCATAGACAATTTTGGCAGAAATCTCCTCTGCCGCTATTTTACAAAAAATGCAATCTGCTGTCATTAAGTACACCTCCTTCCACAAACCTTACAATATAAGTGTTCTAACATTCAAATCAAAATTCCTTCTGCCTGTGAAAAATCTGCATCAATAATTTTTACATTCATTATTTTGCCAATTAATTCGCTACCGACAAAACTGCCTAAAGCTGAGGAAACATGAAGATAGTTATCAGTTAAGCCAAAAACTCTATCCTGATTTTCAGTTTCAAGCAAAACTCTAACTCTTTGGTCAATAAACTTACGGTTAAATGCTGCAGCCATTTGATTAGATAACTCCATCATAATATGACTGCGGTACACTTTTTCCTGACTGTTTACTTGATTAGGATACTTGGCTGCTGGTGTATTGGTTCTTGGTGAATACTTAAATACATGGATTTTTGCCAACTCTAATTCTCTTAATAATTTGTACGATTCTTCGAATAATTCCTGGGTCTCGCCTGGGAATCCAACAATAATGTCTGTAGTAACTGCTATCTCGGGATCAAGAGATTTGATATGCTTAACAATATTAAAAAAATCTTTAGTACTATATCTGCGGCGCATTTTGGCCAAAATCTCATCGCTGCCGCTTTGAAGCGGAATATGCAGATGACGGCAGACCTTAGGATTATATGCCACTAATGCTATTAATTCATCATCAATTTCGTTGGGATCCACCGAACTAATTCGTATTCGTTCTACTCCTTCAACTAAAGTAATCGCCTCGACAATACTTGTTAATGAACTGTGCGGACTTAAATCGCGCCCATAAGCTCCTAAATGCACTCCAGTTAAAACAATCTCCCGATAACCTTGATTGGCAATTTTTTTGACCTGTGCTATTACATTTTCCGGTGTCCTACTGCGCGAAGGGCCTCTGGCATAAGGCACTTTACAGTATGAACAGAACTGATTACATCCATCTTGAATTTTCAATGAAGCACGAGTTCTTCCTTGAAATGTAAATACATCAAATTCTTCGAATTCCCGCACCTGAAATATGTCATCAACTAAAGAATACTGCTCCTCTAACTTAAGATTATTAACCAACTCGACAATTTTATGCCTATTATTCGTGCCTACTATGAGATTTACACCAGGAATAGCTGCAACCTGTTTGGGATCTGTCTGAGCAAAACAGCCGACAACAACAATCTTAGCTTCAGGATTTTTCCGACGGGCGCGGCGAATCATTTGACGTGACTTACCATCACTTACATTAGTGACCGTACAAGTATTGATTAGATATACATCCGCCTTGTCATGGTTAAAGTCAACTATATCATAGCCATCAGCTCTAAACTGAGCTTGTATTGCTTCTGTATCATATTGATTTACTTTACAACCAAGTGTAAAAAAAGCAGCTTTCTTTGCTTTCATATTCAACCAAGATCACCCCACAAAAACTGGACAAGTGTTATAACAGCTATGGCTGCAGTCTCAGTACGCAGTATTCTCTTACCTAAGTGAATTATTTTTCCACCTAACGCCGAGATTGCTTCAACTTCATCTGCAGAAAATCCGCCTTCAGGCCCGACGATAATGCTGATCTGCTTCGGTTTTATTGATTCTAACTGTTTTAATCCAAATTCCAGAGCATTCTCATAAGGCATAATAACCAAATGCTCATCGGAACATTTTTCAAGTTTCTTTACTACTTCAGAAAAATTCAGCGGCATTTTTACCTGCGGTATTTCATCGCGTTTACATTGTTTGGCCGCCTCAAGTGCAATTCGCTGCCATCGGATAAGCTTTCTGTTCTGTTTTTGTTCTGTAAGCTTAACTACTGTATGCTTGGAAAAGAAAGGGACAATTTCATTAACTCCTAATTCAACTGTTTTTTGAATTATCAGATCGAGTTTGTCACCTTTGGGCATTCCTTGATAGAGTCTGACAAAAACCGGTGATTCCGCACACTCAGACAACTTCGCTCCCAGCTCGACAACAATCTGATTGGAATCCAGCTGTCGAATTATACCGCAATAAGTTTGTCCATCCACTGCGACTAGCAGTTGATCATTTACTTGTTTGCGTAAAACTAATCGTAAATGATGCACATCATCCCCAGTAATAATAGCTCTGCCGTTTCGAATTTGTGTAGTTGGAAGGAAAACCTTTGTCTTAGTCATCGCTGACTTCTCCTTGACTAAAACAATAAAATACCCATTCACCCTGGCGATTTTCCCATTCCTGCCGCAGCCCCAGCTGATAAGCTTCTTGTCTAACTTCTTCGGCACGCTGATTAATAATTCCCGAAACAAATAATAATCCTTTGGGGGGTAATTTACTGCAGATCTGCGGCAGCAATTCAATAATTACATCAGCAATAATATTCACAATAATTACATCCGCAGTACCATTAATCTGATCTATTGATCCCTGCTTTGGTTTAAGATTCACCTGATTCAATTCTGCATTTAAGCTGCAGACTTTTACAGCAACCGGATCAATATCCACTGCTTCTATCTGTTTTGCTCCTAATTTAGCAGCAGTAATCGCTAAAATGCCTGAACCTGTTCCAATATCCCATACAACTTTGTCAGCAAGATCCATCTGCTGTAAGGCCTCTATACACATAAATGTGCTGGGATGTGTCCCAGTTCCGAAGGCCATACCCGGATCTATAGTCACATAAACTTTATTATCCTGCGGTGGAAGTATTTCCCAACTTGGCTGAACCACTACTTTACCGATATTAATCGGATGATAGTGGTCTTTCCAAACATCTGCCCATTCCTTATCGCATACTATTTTCCAATTAAGTTTAACTCTGCCTACATTCAAACCAAACTTGTCTAAATCCTGCACAGATTTTAATAAGTGTTGCAGTTCTCTTTCTGTTTTATACTTACTGAAACAAGCTTTAATCGCCACTTGTTCACTACCGGTTAAATGAGGAAAGTAGTCACCTAATCTGTCTGCCAGAGCTTGCTGCATAATAATATCTCCTTCAATAGCAACACCTTTTGCTCCTTGATTCATTAAAATCTCACTTACAGCTTCTTGAGCTTCGTAATTAACGATTATCTCTACTTCCTGCCAGTAATTCACTGGGGCTCACATCCTTATCAATTTGATAAAAAAGAGCGGTGTAATACCGCCCCAATATTTTACCTTAAAGCATCTTTCACTTTATCAAAAAAGCTCTTGGACTCATCGGGATGTGACTGTCCTCTAGCATCAGCAAATTCACGCAGAATCTGTTTCTGTTTATTCGTTAACTTAGTCGGCGTAATTACTTTTATCTTAACTAATTGATCCCCGCGTCCAAAACCCCGCACATCAGGTATTCCCTTACCCCGTAGACGCATCACCCGTCCATTTTGTGTACCTTCGGCAATTCTTATTTTAACCATACCCTCTAAAGTGGGAACCTCAATTTCATCACCTAAAGCAGCTTGGACAAAGGTAATGGGAATTTCACAGATCACATCATTGCCTTCGCGAGTAAACAACTTGTGGGATCGAACTCGAACGAAAAGTTGTAAATCACCATAAGGTCCTCCGTGACTGCCGGCTTCACCTTTCTCGGGTATACGAACAATTTGACCGTTATCTATGCCAGCTGGGATCTTAACATTTAGCTTGTTTTTCTGGCGTATCGTTCCCTGCCCGTTACATGCCTTACATGCCTTTTCATAGGTCTTTCCTTCACCATTACACCGCGAACAGATAAGGTTAGTTTGTATTTGGCCAAAAGCGGTGCGCGAAACTGTGCGCACCTGTCCAGTGCCATTACAATCCGGGCAGGTTTTAATGGGAGTTCCAGGCTCTGCTCGATTGCCGTGACAGTGAGAACATATTTCAGTGCGGTTAAATTCAATTGTTTTTTCCGTACCGAAAGCCGCTTCTTTAAAATCTATCGTGATATCATATCGCAAATCTGCACCTTTACGCGGTCGACTGCGTTGAGCAGCACCTCCACCGTAAAACATATCTCCAAAAAGGTCTTCAAAGCCTCCGAACCCAAATATATCACCTAAGTCTTCAAATCCAAAACCACCAAAACCCTGTCCCATGCCGCCATTTTTAAAGGCGTCATGTCCGAATCTGTCATATTGTGCTCTGCGTTCAGAGTCGCCTAACACCCTAAAGGCTTCATTAATCTCTTTAAATTTTTCTTCAGCTCCGGGTTCATGATTAACATCAGGATGATATTCCCGAGCCAAACTCCGATAAGCCTTTTTTATTTCCTCCTCAGAGGCATCCCGTGAGACTCCTAATGTCTCATAATAATCTTGTTTGGCCATGGGTACACCACCTCATTTTACTTCTCTTCATTATCTCCGGTCTCATCAGTATATTCAGCATCCACTATGTCCTCTTCAGCATCAGCTGCACCGTTTTTGCCGGCTGACTGCCCGGTTTCAGCTTGCCCCTTGGCTTGTGCCTGCTGATATATTTTCTCAGATACCTTATGCATTGCTTCATCAAGAGCTTTCATTTTAGCTTTTATTTCCTCAATGTTTTCGCTGTCAATAGCTTTTTGCAGCTCTTCTTTAGCCTGATTAATACTGGTTTTTTCTTCTTCACTGATATTATCGCCTAAATCATTAAGAGTTTTCTCTACTGAATAAACAGCGGTATCTGCTTGGTTGCGTATATCTATCATTTCCCTGCGTTTTTTATCCTCTTCCGCATGAGTTTCTGCTTCCTTAACCATTTTATCAATATCTGATTTAGTCAAACCGCTTGCTGAAGTAACAGTAATTTTTTGTTCTTTTCCTGTACCCAAATCTTTGGCTGATACATTTACAATACCATTTCTATCTATATCGAAAGTTACTTCAATTTGGGGTACACCCCGTGGAGCAAGAGGTATTCCATCAAGTTGAAATCTACCTAAAGTCACATTGTCTTTAGCCATAGGTCGTTCTCCCTGTAATACATGGATATCCACCGCCGGTTGATTATCGGCAGCTGTAGTAAATACCTTAGTTTCTTTACAGGGAATACTGGTATTGCGTTCAATCAAGGTAGTCATAACCCCGCCAAGAGTTTCAATTCCTAAAGATAACGGAGTTACATCAACTAATACTAATCCTTCACCTTTTTCAAATTCTCCGGATAATACCCCAGCTTGAACCGCTGCACCTAAAGCCACACATTCATCGGGATTCATACCTTTATAGGGTTCTTTGCCCATTACCTTCTTAATAGCCTCTTGAACAGCCGGAATTCGAGTAGAACCTCCGACTAAAATAACCCGGTCAATATCTTCCGGTCGCAGGTCTGCATCAGATAATGCCTGACGCAGCGGGCCCATTGTCGCTTCCACTAAATCATCTGTCAATTCATTAAATTTGGCCTGTGTAATATCAATATCCATATGCATAGGGCCTGCATCGCTTGCACTGATAAACGGTAAATTAACATTAGTTGCCGGCAAACCCGACAGCTCAATTTTGGCTTTCTCAGCCGCTTCTTTTAAGCGCTGCATAGCCATTCTATCTTTACTCAAGTCCACACCGGTTTCTTTTTTAAACTCATCGACCAAGTAATTCATTATCCGCTGATCAAAGTCGTCTCCGCCTAAGGCGTTGTTCCCACTAGTAGCCTTAACCCCTACATAACCTTCATCTAGCTCAAGGATCGATACATCAAATGTACCTCCACCTAAATCATAAACAAGAACAGTATGCTCTTCATCTTTCTCTAATCCATAAGCTATTGAGGCTGCGGTTGGTTCATTAATGATTCGCAGAACTTCAAGCCCTGCAATTGTACCAGCATCCTTAGTTGCTTGACGTTTGGCATCTGTAAAATAGGCTGGAACTGTAATCACTGCCTTATCAACTTTTTCACCTAAATAATTCTCAGCCTCTTCCTTAAGCTTACGAATAATCATCGCAGATATTTGCTGCGGTGTATATTTAGAACCATCGATATCAATACTGTAGTCAGTACCCATATGCCTCTTTATTGAACTGATTGTGCGATCTGAATTGGTAACTGCCTGCCTTTTAGCGACTTGACCGACTAATCGTTCACCGTCTTTAGTAAATGCTACTACCGATGGAGTAGTCCGACTGCCTTCTGCATTAGGGATGACAATTGGTTCTCCACCTTCCATTACTGCTACTACTGAGTTTGTTGTTCCTAAATCGATACCTATAACTTTACCCATTACTCTTCCTCCTCCTGTTGCTTTTCAGGGGCAACCTGCACCATGCTTGCCCTTAATAATTTATCTTTAAATATATATCCTTTTTGCAATTCTGCTGTCACAATAAGATCATCTGCCGAATCACCTTGCAAGCTGACCGCTTCGTGTAAATTAGGATCAAAGGGCTTACCCACCGCATCGATAACCTCTAGACCGTGTTTAGTTAGACAATCCATCAGTTGATCAAAAATCATTTTTACACCAATAATATATGAAGAGTCAGCTGAAGCAGAATTTATGGCTCGTTCAAAATTATCAATGACCGGCAGTAATTCTTCCACTAAATTTTGGTTTGCTGTCGCACGAATATCACTGATTAAATTATTATTTCGTCTTCTATAATTATCAAAATCAGCCTTAAGCCTCAGAATTTGATTAACTAGCTTTTCTCTTTCCGCTATTAGCTGTTGAACCTGTTTAAGATCTACTTGTTCAGATTCTGACTCTCCCTCAGCACATTCAACGTCCTCAGGCTTTTCAGAATCCTCAACCTCAGATACATCGACAGAATCAGGTGATGAGCGGTTATCTTCCTCTGATAATTGTGTTTCTGTATTCTCATGTTCACTATTATCGACCTTGAAATTATTATTCACCTTTATACCCCCTTAGATTCGAACTGATTGCCCCTAATAATAGGCAATGTATCTATAATCTACTTTACTATCTCAGTTAAAATCTCACTGAGTGAATCAGCTATAAGCTCTACAATAGAATATACCCTGGCATACTCCATACGTGTAGGACCAATAACTCCAATAGTACCGATGACTTCCTGACCAATGCTGTAATTAGAAGTTACTACACTGCATTCGTGAATTTCTGCTCTTGGATTTTCTTGACCTATAATAACTTTTACTCCATTAATCTTGCTCCAGTCTCCTAGTAAGTCTGATACTGCTTCTCCCTTTTCCAGTAGACTCAATAAACCCTTGGCACGCTCAATATCTCTAAATTCCGGTTGTTCAAAAATCTGAATTGCTCCGTTTAAATAATACTGTTCTTGTTTTGAATCAGCCAGCTCATTGTGAATAATATCTAAGATAGCTGACCCGATATCGCCAAACTCTCGTTTAATATCCTTTATTAAACCACTCCGCATTTCACCGTAGGATAACCCCTGTAATTTCTGGGTAAGCTGCTGCGATATTAAAGTTAATTCTTCAACAGTATATCTTGTTTGAACTCTTATAATTCTATTCTGGACTATACCCGGATATAAGACCAGTATAACCAGAATCCGCAGCTCATCGATTAAAACTAATTGAATATGTTTTAAAACGCATTTAACAACCGGTGGTACAACGACGATAGCTACATAATTAGTAAGCAAAGCCAACAATTTAGAAGTTTCTTGGATCAATACTTCAATTTCCTGGCTTTGTTTTTGAACCCGGCGATAGATTTCCTGCCGCTTAATAGCAGGTATAGGGCTTGGTTCCATCAACACGTCAACATAAAAGCGATACCCCTTGTCTGAGGGTATGCGGCCTGCTGATATATGCGGTTGAATAATGTACCCTGTTTCTTCCAAATCCGCCATTTCATTACGAATTGTAGCCGGGGAAACTCCCAGATTGTAACGGCGAGCAATTGTACGTGAGCCGACCGGTTCGGCAGAACGGATATAATCATCGATAATTGCATGTAAAACCGATATTTTTCTCTCATTTAATAACATACACGACTCGCCCCTTTCTATTTTTAGCACTCGTTAACCTAGAGTGCTAACACCCATAACCATAAATTATCACTTAGTCATTTATTTGTCAAGAGTTTGCTCTTGAGATTTACCGCGAATAAATGCAGAAAACACCAGATTGCCTAGAGATACTCCCTGCTTAGTCAGTCTCAGACATTTTTCATTTTTTTCTAGTAAACCACGGCTGATTAATTTCTTAATCTCTTTACCATAAATTTCATCAAGAGAATGGTGAAATCGCTGTTCAAAATCAGCGTGTTTTACCCCATCTAGTAAACGCAATCCGAGCATCATCGTCTCATCCATAGTTCTATCTAAATCAATGTATTGGCAGTGAGCAACTGCCGGAGTTAATTTCTGCCAATTATGGATATATTGATTGATGTCATAACTGTTATAATAGCGTATCTGGTTAAAACAGCCGTGTGCACCGCTACCTAATCCGAGATATGCTTGATTCTGCCAGTAAATTATATTATGTTTTGCTTCAAAACCCGGCAGGGCAAAATTGGAAATTTCATAATGCCGGTAACCGATTGAAGGCAGAATTTTGCGGTTAGAATCAAACATAGCAAACTCAACCTCCTCTGTCGGCAGCTGAAGGTTTTTGTTTTTGTACAGATCATAAAACAGAGTATTTTCTTCAATTGTCAAAGAATAACATGAAAGGTGTCGCGGCTTTAATGCTGTTGCAAGCTTAAGAGATTCAATCCAATCTGTAAGTGTTTGATTAGGCAGCCCATAGATTAAGTCCAAATTAATATTTGAAATACCAAAATGTTTCAACAGCTCCACACTTCTATATACATCCTCTACCGTATGTGTACGCCCTGCCTTACGTAATATGCAATTTTGAAACGCTTGTGCTCCCAAGCTAATGCGATTTACACCTTGTGAAGCCAACACTGCCGCTTTTTCTTCAGTCAAAGTCCCCGGATTAGCTTCAATCGTAAACTCAAAATCCGGAGCATAATTGAAATTGGTTTTAAGCTGCACAATAAGAGCTTCTAACTGCCTACTGTTTAATCGTGTGGGAGTACCTCCGCCAATGTAAAGAGTAGAAATAACCTGCGATTGAACTATCGAGGCCGAAATGCGTATCTCATTATAAAGAGCATCAAGATAATTGCCGACGAGTTCTTCGTCGGCAACAATTGAGTGAAAATCACAATAAGCACATTTACTCAAACAAAACGGAATATGAACATAGAGTCCTAACAATATTCCCACTCCTAGTCAACTTTCAGTATTGCCATAAATGCTTCTTGGGGGACATCCACATTTCCAAAACTTTTCATTCGTTTTTTTCCTTCTTTTTGTCTTTCTAACAGCTTGCGTTTGCGCGATATATCCCCCCCGTAACATTTGGCAATAACATCTTTACGCAGCGCCCTTACTGTTTCTCTGGCAATAATCTTTTGCCCGATAGTCGCTTGAATTGGTACTTCAAATTGCTGTCGAGGGATTACTTCTTTTAACTTCTCCGCTAAACTGCGCCCGCGAGAATCTGCCTTATCTCGATGAATTATGCAGGATAGAGCATCAACAGGATTTCCGTTAAGCAGTATTTCCAACTTAACCAGATCTGATTTCTGATATCCTATAACTTCATAATCTAAAGAAGCATAACCTTTGGTCCGCGATTTAAGCCGATCAAAGAAATCCATCAATATTTCACCAAGCGGCATTTTATATTCGATCCTAGTTCTTTCAGGTGTGATATATTCCATATTGATAAAACTACCGCGTTTATCCTGACATAACTCCATTACAGGCCCGATAAACTGTTCGGGAACCATAATTTTAGCTAATACAAAAGGTTCTTCAATATACTCGATAGTCTGCACTGGTGGAAAATTTGCTGGATTATCGATTTTTATCAGAGTACCGTCTGTAAGTTTAACACTGTAAACTACGCTGGGAGCAGTAATAATTATGTCAAGATCGAATTCACGTTCGAAACGCTCTTGAATTATCTCCATATGCAACAGCCCTAAAAATCCACAGCGAAAACCGAATCCTAATGCAGCTGATGTTTCTGTTTCATAAGTTAATGCCGCATCATTCAGCTGCAATTTTTCCAATGCATCTCGCAAATTAACATATTCTTCGTTATCTACCGGATATAAACCACAGTATACCATAGGTTTAGCCGGATGATAACCCGGCAGGGCTTGTTCAGCCGGGTACTCGCTGAGGGTAATGGTATCGCCGACTCGAGTATCTTTCACATCCTTCATACTTGCTATAATGCAACCGACTTCACCGGATTTTAACTCTTTAACCGACAGCATCGAAGGTTTAAATACTCCTAAATCAGTAACCTCAAAAGTTTTCTTGTTGCTCATCATCTGAATACGATCTCCGATTCTTACAATACCCTCAACTAATCTCACATATGCTACGGCCCCACGATATGGATCATAATGGGAATCAAAAATCAAAGCGCGTAACGGAGCCTGAAGATCACCTTTAGGAGCAGGTATTCTTTTTACAATTGCTTCTAAAATATTATCAATTCCAAACCCAGTTTTGGCACTAACAAGAATCGCTTCACCGCTGTCAATACCAATTTCCTCCAATTCCTTCTTGACCCTGTTCGGATCGGCACTAGGCAGATCAACCTTATTTATAATAGGTATGATCTCCAGATCATGTTCTAAAGCTAAGTATAAATTGGCTAAAGTCTGAGCTTCAATCCCTTGCGAAGCGTCAATAACCAGTAGCGCACCTTCGCACGCAGCTAGACTCCGAGATACCTCATAAGAAAAATCTACATGGCCGGGTGTATCAATTAAATTTAAAACATACTCCTGCCCATCCTTACCTACATAAGTAAGACGTACAGCTGTTAACTTAATAGTTATACCCCGTTCTCTTTCCAAATCCATAGAATCTAACATCTGCTCAGCTGCATCCCGATTCGTAACAGCGCCTGTTGCTTCAAGAATACGATCGGCAATAGTAGATTTCCCATGATCTATATGAGCAATGATACAAAAATTTCTAATGTTTTGTTGTTTCATAATATCCAATCCTTTAAACTTTAAAAATTCCAGTTTCAATATGCTATTCACTCAACAGCTGTTTTTTTAGATAAAAAGCGTTCTTTGATTAAATCCAACACAAATCGAGGTTCATCCATTCTTAAAACCAAGCTGGCAATAATATAAATCAATAAGCCTACAGCAATACTTCCCAAAGTCTGAATTGCTCGACCACTTATACCGGCTAAATCCACGTATTGACCTAAAATATTTGATACATAATGGACACTTACACCCATAACGCAGGATGCAGCAAAAGCACGATATACCGTATTTAAGATGCGTCTGCCATCAATAAAACCTAACTTTCGGCGCAGCATCCAAATGGAAATTAACATCTGGATTACAGCTGTTAGAGAAAACGCCAAAGCTAATCCACCCACATCTAGTTTAGTCCACTTAACTAAAGCAAAACTAAAAATAAAGTTGAGTATCACTGTAACAAATCCGATTTTAACAGGTGTCAGAGTATCCTGTAAAGAGTAAAAAACCCTGGTCAGTATTTGCAGTCCTGCTTGCGCACACAATCCGATAGAATAAAACAACAGGACGTATGCTGTCACTTGAGTGTCAGTGCTAGTAAACTCACCTGTTTCAAAAAGCAGCCGCACAATCGGGACTCGTAAAACAGCCATGCCTACAGCTGCCGGCAGAGTAATATAAAAAACTATTCTCAAGCCAAATGAAAAAGTTTGACGGAACTCTTTCATTTCCTTCTTGGCAGCTTGTCCAGCTAATGTAGGAAATATTGCCGTCGATAGTCCCATGGCAAATATACCTAATGGAAAATTGATTAACCTATTAGCCAATCTCAGTGCTACAATCGAACCTGTTTGCAGCAGTGAAGCAAGGTTCTGTCCTACAATAATATTAATCTGCGAAATAGACAATCCAATCACAGCAGGAATCATCAATTTTACCATTTTTCTAATTCCCGGATGTTTCAGATCAATAATTTTCCGATAATAACCCTGCCCCCGTTTTACAACTGAAGGCAGCTGTAAAGCAAAGCTACCGAAAGAACCGACGATTGTTCCGTAAGCCATACCAACCACACCTAAAATAGGCCCTAACACATATGCTCCGAGAATTTGAGCCGTATTATAAAATAGCGGCCCCAGTGCAGGCAGTGTAAACTGTTTGTAGGAATTGAGAACACCCATTGCTAACCCAGATAGAGCAGTAAAAAACACTGCAGGAAATGTAATTCGCATTAACCTGACTAATAACTGACGCTGGACCCCTTCGAAACCAATACCGACTAATGGAGCCATTACCGGTGTAAAGATAATTCCTAATACAGTTAAAACCAACAGCAGCATACCGACTAAATTCATAAATGAACTGGCAACATACCAAGCTTCTTTCTCATTGTCAGACGCTAAATATTGAGTAAAAACGGGAATAAAAGCAGAGCTGATTACTCCCCCAATCAATAACTGATACATTAAATCGGGTATGGCAAAAGCAGCAAAAAATACATCTGTATCACCGGTTCTGCCAAATACGGTGGCAATCGCCCGTTCTCTAATAAATCCTAGAACTCGGCTTAAGAAAATAGCAAACATAACAATTCCGGCTGCACGAGCCACCTGCTTTGTCGAACTAGATGTGTTTGACATACTTTTACTCCCTCTGATAACCGTAACTTAAACATATTTCTATTAATTGACCCGTTTTCCCTGCTTTTCACCAAATCATAGGAGTTGAGCCGCAATATTAGCAACTAATTCAGCTGCTAATAACGCTTCTTCAATAGTGTTTTCCACAGACCCGATCTCAATTACAATACTGTTTTCATGTAAATGCTGATTATAGCGTGCATCCCTTCTTACCTGCATGGGCCGCATTAATCCCGGATACATTTGCTCTCCTAATCTAAAAAACCCTTGAGCAAACTGAAGATTTTGCTGCCAATTTGGATGAGATTGAGGTATGTCCTGAGCAGTCCCTACAACAATTAATACTTTTGCCACCCTCTGCCCATTAATAATCACGATAGGCTCAGGAATTTTAGCATCGCGATGCACATCAAAAACAATATTTATTGTCTGATATTTGTTTAGTAATTCCCTGACCGTACGTTCAGAATTCATATACGAACTTGTCAGACTCGGCCAATCATGAATCCTTGTCTCGTGTATTACCTCAATGCCTTGGCGCCGAAGAGCTTCGGCAAGATGGTTGCCAACTTCCATTATCCCTGTAATTTTACTGTCAATATTTGAGCTAAACACATAATGAGAATTACGATAATTGTCTGCTGCTGCCTGCCTGCCTAAATACATTTCCGATGAATGAGTGTGATAAATCAAAACTGCTGGCTCTTGCGATAATACTCTCGTGTTGTATTCTGATTGATGAGGGCTGATAGGATCAGGTGCAAAAGTCAATTCCGGAACGAAAAAAAAGGGACGCTCTGCCCATACTTGTTTCTTTTCGATAGATGCCAGTAATGGAATACTGCTTTCTAATAGTGTCTTTGGATTTCCCAAATCAAAATCCGTCAGCAGATAGATAATAGAACGATATGTATAAGCCCATCCAGGGCTGTGAGCTTCCTGTTCGCCAACAACCGGCATCCCTCTAGTTAGTATATTACGAGCTATAGAATGCTCTAGTCTATAACTATCAAAAATTAAATGATAGCTAAAATATACAATCAAAATAAATAAAAATCCGATTAAAAGCAGTGGTAAACTTGATGATCTATGATAGCGGTGTCTCCGCCTTGGCATTTTACCACCTCTTTCTTCGATCTATAGCATTATTATATTTGTCCCAAAGTAAAAATATGTTAAGCTATAAATGAGATTAAAAATTGAAAAGAGGAATATTATGCGTTATATATGGATAATTGCTCTGATTTTAGCGATAATCACCTGTTGCTATCTTTATTATCAAGTGAAAATATTAAGCAGGCTGAATCAAGTTGTGGTATTTTTCATTCGTTCTACTCCTACAGACTTTCTGCTGGTTCCGGTTATTCGCACAATCAATGAGTCTGCCACGCCCAAAATTGCACTGGAATTGCTGTTAGAAGGCCCGACTCCAGAAGAAAATCTAAACCCTTCGGTTTCACCGGGAACGAAACTGTTAGATCTTAAAATTGAAAATAGGCTTGCTACTGTCGATTTCTCCTCCGAAATAAAAACAAACTTTGTTGGGGGAAGCCAACTGGAAGCACAGCTAGTTGAAGCAATCGTACGAACACTTTTACAATTCGACACCATTGACCGAGTCGAAATTTTAATGGAGGGTAATCGGATAGAATCAATTGCCGGTCATGTGGCAATTGATCGCTATTTGCCCTAAATCGCCAAAAACACACCCTTGATCAATCAAGGGTGTGTTTATTCTATTAAACTCAACCATCAGCTTAAATATTGAAAGATTTCACTATAATCCACATTCTCATGAAAAGCACTGTTCAGCCCACCTGCTATCACATCGGTAACATCAGCCATTAATTCATCGATTTCTTTTGGAGTAACAATTAAACTGCCCATATAAGGTTCAAGAACTTCACTGAGCATCCGATTTTTATCCTGCTCTGAAATGGGAGATGGCTGCATAGTCGGATTCAATATGCTCTGAGGGTCCATATTAAAACTCGTTTTTCTCGGTACATCTTTATCGCGATGGATCTGTGTCGGATCTTTACCGCCGAGAACATCTAATGCATCTGATACTATGGTAGACGCATGCACAACTGTTGGTACCCCAACTGCTAATACAGGTATGCCCAATGTTTCCTGATTAATTGACATGCGCTTATTACCCACACCCGAACCAGGATTAATTCCTGTATCAGAAATCTGAATTGTGCTGCATAAACGTCCTACACTTCGACTTGCAAGAGCATCGACACAAATCAATGCCTTAGCCTCTATTTGACTGACCGTGCCTAAAATAATCTCACTGGTTTCAATACCCGTTAATCCTAACACGCCGGGAGAAATTGCTGATATAGGCCGTAAGCCTGTTCGCAGCTCAGGTGGGGAAAGTTCCAGCAAATGGCGAGTAACCATTAACTCTCCCACAACTCGCGGACCTAATGCATCAGGAGTTGCATGCCAATTCCCCAAGCCAACAACTAATATGGGTTCTTCTTTAGATAACCCGCTTTGTTCAATAAACCACTTTATTTCTTTTGCCACTAGCCCACCGATATCCTTTTGAATTTCTCTATTATGCTGCCTAAGACCAGGAGCTTCAATTGTAGAATAATGTCCCGGTGCTTTACCAATCATTCTGGCACCGACTTCATTTTCTACAGTAACACGACAGATCGCTGCATTTTCCGTTTCTTCATTTTCTACTATTACTCCCGGTAATTCCGGCGGGCCTTCCCTTTCTACAATAACTTGATGAGCTTCATCTGCCAAATCAGTGCGAACACCATATTTTTGCAGAAACTCTACCTGATAAACATCTAGTATTTCTTGGTTAGATATATTTTGTGCTCTCATCTTTGAGATATCCCCCTTCAACAAGCTTCTTGCATTTAGAATATCCACTATAGATGAGGTTCATGTATCCAACGAAAATGTGCCCTATTGAAATCTGAAAAATATATGATATAATTATCAATAGTATTTAAAAACTGGGGGTGAACTGCAGTTGCCAATTATCGAATCAGCAAAAAAAAGAGTCAGGGTAAGTGAAAAAAAGAGAGCTCACAATATAGTGCAGAAGTCTGCTTTAAAAACTGCCATAAAGCGCTTCGAAACCGCTGTTAATGAAAATGATCCTAACAGTGAAGCATACTTAAAAAATGCTATTAAAGCTTTAGATAAAGCTGCTTCCAAAGGCATTATTCACAAAAATTTGGCTGCTCGAAAGAAGTCGCGGCTTACCAAAAAATTGGTTTCTATATAGTAAGTTCAATATTAAAATCGCCCTCTTTGTTTATACCCGGGGCGCTTTTTTTATTTATTTGGATAAATCAAGCTGCTCATGTCGCACAGCATGATTGCTCACACAATCTAATAATTAAGTGATCTAAAGCCTGTCTAGGATCAGCTCCAAATTTAAGCTCACTGTCAGTAATAATAATCGCCTTCAGTCCTTGATAAAGCTGGTCTAAAGTGAAGTTTCCCTGATACTTTTGTGCCTGTTTCAGTGCAAAATCTTGAGATTCGCCCATTACCTTCGCAGCATTTGAAATACTGAGACTGCCTCGAGATTTTGCTGCTAACAGTAACCTCAGCTGGCGATCTATTAAAGGCAGTATTCTCAACGCAGGTTCTTGTTCGTCGAGTAATTGATGTAAGATATCAAGGGCAAGAGAAGTATTCTTGGCTGCTATAGCTTCTGCCATATTAAAGACCGCACCTTGTTCAAGTTGACCCGGTGCTATAGCTGTAACAGCTTCAACATCAGATTTAGAAATCGTTTTCTTATCCAAAGCATATAATACTAACTTATCCAATTCATTTTTCACTAAATTTAAATCATTCCCTGTTCGAGCCAAAAACTCCATAACAGTTGTGCGGGAGATCTTCTTATTCTCTAGACTCAGATAATCATTTACCCAACGAACCAAAGCTTCACCTTGAAGATTATCACATTTTATTTCAAAGCTGAGACTCATCAGCTTCTTAATGGACCTACGCCGCCGATCTAACTTAAGGAAAAATAACGCCAAGCAATTTACTTTATGATTCTCTTCTAACCAATTAACCAATTTATCAAGTAAATTAATGGGTATTTGCTCTGCATCAGTTACAGCCACAATTTTTGTTCCCCCACCCCACGGTGCAGTTTTAAGTTCATCTATTATATTTCGCAATTCTAACTGCTTATCGACTTCAATGTTAATCCAGTTCCAATCAGGCAATCCTTCGCTTATGGCTCTTTGGTATAAAGCTTTGTATACTTCATGCTGCCGATACCTATCCGCACCATGAATTAGATATACTGGAGCCAATGGCTGGGTCTGCAATCTATCGATAATCTCATTCATGTTATTCGCTCCCAATATCAGATAATCAGCATTAACTATATGAATTCTTTCTCTATCTAAAACTATAATACCTGCCGATAAAGCCGTTCCAAATATAAAAAGATAACGCACCATCCCGATCCGTACGCCAAATCTCTACAGTTTGTAGAGTGTTAAGTGTTTTGATTACAGCAGGGTCAGGATGCCCAAATGAATTTGAACCCACGGATATTACAGCGTATTTCGGTGAAAGAATCTGATAGAATTCAGGTAATAAAGCTGCTTTACTGCCATGATGAGGAACTTTTAATAAATCAACCCGTTTGATATAATCACCGCTGCAAATATCAAGCTGTCCTTCTATATCCACATCCCCTGTAAATAACAAGTCTTTTCCTTGATAAGAAAGATTAATGACCAAACTGTTATTATTTATATCAGAACTTGTACCACTTACTAATTCATCCGGATGCCAAATCCATAAGCAGATACCGCCTTTTAAAATCAGATAATCCCCGGCTTCAGCTATTTTGTAAGGTATTTCTTTTTGTTCTATTATCTTCATATATTCTAGATATGTATTAGTAGTATGAATCTGACCGCTGTCAATAATTAAATTTACAGGAAACTCCCGTAAAACCGCTAATAATCCATGTAGATGATCCTCATGTGGATGACTGAGAATAACCAGATCTAACTGCTTTACACCTTGAAACTTAAGAAAAGGAACTATCGTATACAATCCTACATTTCTTCCACGCAGCTGCCAATAAACCGAATCTCCTCCCCCATCAATCAAAATGTGCTGGTTATATGGAGTCCTAATATATATGGCATCACCTTGGCCCACGTCTAGAAAAGTAACCTCTAAAGGACGCCTTAAAGGTAGAGGTAAACTGATTATCAATAATAAACTCAGCCCCAAAATCAACAGGCGAGTAAAGCTTTGTTTGCCTAAGAAAAGTCGAGACCTACGTCCAATAATCCCAATTATAATAAAGCCGGCATACCAAATTATAAGCCAATCAAATGGCCAGCGCGATAAAGGAATAACATGGGCATAATCAACAAGTGCTAGGCTGAGCCTGTCAACCATTTCTATAATCCTGTCTACAATCAAACCCAAGGGAGAAATCAGAGGCCCTAAAAACCCGATTAATAAACCACCAATAAGTATAGCAATTACAAACGGCAATACTAACAAAGTTGCTATAGGTGCCAACAGCGCAATTTCAGAGAAATAATAGGTGAGTAAAGGTGCTAAACTCAATTGTGCGGCTGAGGAAACCAACAAAGAGGATACTATTACTTTAACCAATCTACCAAATACACTTTGAGGCAGCCTTGCTGTTATTTTATTGATCAGCGGTGCCCACAAAATAATCCCGCCGCTGGCTGTAAAGGACAACTGAAACCCAACCTGCCAAACAAGATTTGGTGAAGCCAATACCATTATCATTCCTACTAAACTCCAAATATGTAAACCTTCTGCCCGATAATTATTAATCCCAATTAAACTAACTACTGCTGCCAGCCATGCGCGCCACGCAGAAGAATTAGCCCCGCTCAACAGCACATAGCATAATAACATAGTCAGCAAAATAAAACTTTTAGTGTTTTTTGAACAAGGCAGCAGCTGAACTACAGGCCACAAACCACCCGCCAATAATCCAATATGCATACCGGAGATTGCCAACAAGTGACTAATACCTAATTGCTGCCACTGCTGTTTCTGATTCTCCGTAAGAGCATCTCGATCACCTAAAACTAAAGCAGCTGGTAAATTAGGCTTGAGAAGATACTCATCAAGATTTTTACTCACATAAGATTGAAGTTGAGTTAATAAACTGGTAAAACGGCTGCGTTTATCCAATACCTTAAAGACTGTCGGCTCAACCACACCATACACATTTAAACTCTCCAAATATAATCTATAAGAAAACTCATGTGGGTTGCGTGAAGTCTCAGGCTTATTTATTTCACCGGTAAAAGCAAGCCACATTCCCGGTGCAAGTATAATATCATTTGGCAGATGAACAGCTAATCTAGTATGCAATTCAGGTGATTTAACAATTATCCTCTGATAATAGGTTAAATGTCTTTGACTGATTATATGACCTGTTAATTCCAAAGGAAAATCAGTGGCCAGTAGGTAACCGGGGGCATAAACTGCCAGTAAATATCCGGCACACATAATAATGCCGTAAAAAAAGACTTTGGCGCATTTTATACCCCGATATTCCAAATAGAACCAGAAAGCTAAACAAATCAAAAAGAAACCAAATACTATCTGCAGAC
>JAAZMN010000146.1 GCA_012798795.1 Bacillota bacterium
AACTCTAAGGCATGATCAAAATTGCCCTTAACTGCTAAAACTTCAGCCCCGTAAGTGATTGCTTGGGCTAATTTTCCCAGGGCAATTGCATTTTCCGGAATTAGTACTAAGCATTTGATTTTTGCTTTAGCCGCATAAGCTGCCGCTGAAGCTGAAGTGTTTCCGGTGGAAGCACATACCACAGCTTGAGAGCCCTGCTCAATCGCTTTACTGACGGCCATAGTCATACCCCGGTCCTTAAAAGAACCTGTCGGGTTTTGACCTTCAAATTTTAAATAAAGATCAATTTTCAGATTAAGCTTATCCTTTAAATTATCTGCTTTAATAAGCAGTGTATTACCTTCATTTAAGGTAATAATCGGTGTATTTTCATTTACCGGCAGAAAATCCCGGTAACGATTAATTAAACCCTGCCACATTTATAATTAGCTCCTTTCCAGTACCCGAATGATGTTACTGATGTTTCTAATGCTGGTCAGTTTTTTAATGTTTTCCAAGGCACGATAAAATTTTTCTTCGCACACATCATGTGTAACTAAAACAATTTCGGCAACTCCTAATTCCCGCTGATTTTGAATAATAAGGTCAAGGCTGACATCCTCATTGCCAAATTCAGTGGCGACACTGCCGAAAACACCGCTTTGATCTGCTGCCTTAAGTCTAAGATAAAATTTTGATGTCTGTTTTTTCATAGGAATAATTGGTTTTGCAGTATAAGTTGTTTCAATGCTCCCATTTCTTACTTCATGATTAATACTGCGGACTACTTCTATTATATCGGCTACTACTGCACTGGCTGTAGGCATTGAACCCGCTCCCCTTCCATAAAACATAACTTCTCCTACTGCGTCACCTTCTAAAAACAGAGCATTAAATTCATTTTGTACAGACGCTAATGGGTGGTTAGTCGGAACTAAAGTAGGGTGAACCCGCAGGGACAATCCATCGGCGGTTTCTTCCCCGATTGCCAGCAGTTTAATGACAAAGCCTAGTTGTTTGGCATACATAATATCGCGGACACTTATTTCGTTGATGCTTTCTGTGTAAACTTGATTTACATCGATACGACTGTTAAAGGCGAGGGAAGCAAGAATTGCTAATTTATAAGCAGCATCTTTGCCTTCAAGATCAGAGGAAGGTTCTTGTTCGGCAAACCCTTTGGCTTGAGCTTCGGCTAAGGCAGTGGCAAAGTCTTTTTCATAAAGAGTCATTTGGGTAAGAATATAATTAGTTGTTCCATTGATAATTCCCATTAAGCTTTGGATCTTGTTTGCGGCCAAGCAATTTTTTAAGGGGCGAATTAATGGGATACCTCCGCCAACACTTGCTTCATAGTAAATGCTGCGTTGATGTTTTTTGGCCAGTGTGAATAATTCGTATCCGTGTTGAGCCATTAAATCTTTATTGGCAGTTACTACATATTTACCGTTTTTTAAGGCCTGACTGATATAGTCTTTGGCGGTCTTAACGCTACCCATTACTTCAACTACAATATCAATATCAGGATCATTGAGAATTTCGGCAGGGTCGGTTGTTAGTTCTAATCCTGTATTTTTATACCGATTCAATATTGGGCGCTTTTTATCTAAACTTCGAACTAGTGCTTTCGTGACTTGCGTCTTGACTCCGGTTTTCGCGGTTATTTCGGAGCGATTATTAGTAATTAACTGCAGCACTCCTGAACCGACAGTTCCAAGTCCAAGAAGTCCGATATTTATCACCTGTCTCTGCATTTATTACACCTTCCTCCATATTATTTTCCTTACGAATATAGGTTTTTTCTCAGTATAGCACAAAACCTTATTATTGTAGAGCCAATTTTACAAATAAATAATTGGCAGGGAATTAATACCTGAATATAGAATAAATGGTAGTGAACTATAAGGCTTTAATTGCCTCGAGCCAAGCTTTTGCTATCAAGCCATGACCGGCAGGAGCAGGGTGTACTCCGTCGGGACACCAAAAATTTGGCTCTTGTTTAGTGGCAGCTGTTTGAAAGATTTCATCCATGGGAATAAAAGTTGTTTCAAACTCAGCTGCCAGTTGGCGTACAGCCTGACGTTTCGGGTTTAGATCTTCACGCCACTGTAAACGATCTGCCGGAGTATGCAGAAGGTAAGGCTCAAAAATTATGATTTCAGCATCTAACCTTTCTCTGGTCAGGTTCAAGATTGTACGGTAGTTTTCTGTAAAAGTTTCTACTGATGTAGGGTCCTTAGCTTGGTCATAACGACGCCAAACGTCATTAATTCCAATCATAATTGATACAAAATCGGGTTTTAAATCTAAACAATCTCTTTGCCAGCGTATTACTAAGTCTTTGGTACGGTCACCACTGATAGCTTTATTAATAAATTTAACACCGTGCTCAGGATAGAGGGCAGAAAATATACCTGCAGCAATTAAAGGGTAACCTGTTCCCAGATTGTTGATATCATTACGGTTTCGGTCGCAATCAGTTATACTGTCTCCTTGAAAGAGTACTACAGAGTTTGGTTTAATTTTTGTCACTAGAATTCGTCTCCTTTTTTTGAGTAATTTGATTGGTTTAAGATTCTACAAATGTTAGTGTTATCCTGCATTTAGGGTTGAAAGGATTGATATTAAAGCTTGTCATCGTTATTTAATTAATGAGCTGTTAAGAGCACTAAAGTTTATGCACCGCATTATTAAGCACTGTTTAAAGATATGTAAGGTGAGAAGTAAGAGGAGTACAACAGAAGTAAGGAGAGAATATCATGAATAAACCAATTATTGCTGCTCAGCTTTATACTGTACGCGAACAAATGCAGACCAGGCAGCAGATTGCACAGGGGTTGAGAAAAGTAAAAGAAATTGGTTATCCTGCCGTACAGGTTTCTGGAATAGGCAAGATTGATCCGAAGGAACTTAAAGATTTGCTGGAACAGGAAGGGTTAACTGTTTGTGCTACTCATGTATCATGGGAGCGAATGACAGCTGATCTAGATGCATTAATTGCTGAGCACAAGCTCTTAAACTGCCCTAATGTAGGGCTGGGCAGTATGCCGGCACATTATCGGGCAGATAAGGATGGATGGATTAATTTTGCTAAAGAAGCGAGTGCCATCGGCAGAAAACTCAAGGATCAAGGGCTGCAGTTTATCTATCATAATCATGCTTTTGAGTTTATTAAGTTTGACGGCGTTACCGGTATGGAAATACTTTTTGAGGAAAGTGATCCGGAAGCATTCCACTTTGAGATTGATACCTATTGGGTGCAGATGGGAGGAGCCAGTCCTATCAGCTGGATTAAGAAAACTGCCGGTCGGATGAAAGTGATACATTTTAAAGACATGGGTAATGCAGGTGAGAATAAGCCGATTATGACAGAAGTTGGAGAAGGTAATTTAGAATGGGAAAAGATTATTCAGGCCTGTCGCGATACAGGTGTAGAATATGCAGCTGTGGAGCAGGACATCTGTCAGCGAGATCCTTTTTTAAGCTTAGCCATTAGTTATCGAAATCTAAAAGAATTAGGATTATGAAATAAGGATTATGAAAGGAGTAATTTGATGGAAGTACGTGTTGGTGTAATTGGAGTCGGTAATATAGGCTCAAGTCATGCAAAGCATATTGCCGGCGGAAGGATTCCGGGAGCGAAACTAACCGCTGTGTGCGATATTCGCGAGGAACGACTTGAGTGGGCAAAAGCAAACTTAGGAGAAGAAATTCGAGTTTTTGATTCAGCGGATAAACTTTTTGCTGCCGATTGCGTTGATGCAGTTGTCATTGCAGTACCGCATTATGATCATCCTCCTTTAGCTATAGCCGGTTTTAAATCTGGGCTTCATGTGATGGTAGAAAAACCGGCGGGAGTATATACCAAACAGGTAAGGGAAATGAATGAAGCGGCGGCTAAAAGCAATAAAGTGTTCAGTATGATGTTTAATCAGAGGACAAATCCTCTTTACCGGAAACTGCGTGATTTAATCCGGACGGGTGAGTTAGGTGAGTTAAAGCGGACCATTTGGATTATAACTGACTGGTACCGCTCTCAAAGCTATTATGATTCGGGTGGCTGGCGGGCGACTTGGGCCGGTGAAGGTGGAGGAGTGTTGCTTAATCAAGATCCTCATCAACTTGATTTATGGCAGTGGACTTGCGGTATGCCTAAGAGAGTCAGAGCATTTTGCTATTTCGGTAAATATCACGATATTGAGGTGGAGGATGATGTAACAGCATTTGTTGAATATGAAAATGGAGCAACCGGTTTGTTCATTACCTCTACAGGAGAGGCTCCGGGAACCAACCGCTTCGAGATTTCAGGAGACCGGGGCAAAATTGTTATAGAAGATAACAAATTGACCTTTTGGCGTTTGCGCGTACCTGAACGGCAGTTTAATGCTGAATATAAAGGGGGCTTTGGCAGTCCGGAAGTTTGGAAATGTGAAGTACCTATTGTAGGAGAAAACACTCAGCATGTGGGAATATTAAGAAACTGGATTAATGCTATACGTAAGGGAACACCTTTGTTGGCACCGGGAAATGAAGGAATTCACGGGTTAGAATTATCCAATGCTATGCATTTATCTACTTGGACTGATTCATGGGTTGAGCTGCCAATTGATGAAGATCTGTTTCATGAAAAACTGCAGGAACAGATTAAAAAATCTACAATTAAAAAAACAGGTACAGATCGGACTATGGATGTGTCAGGAACATTTTAGGTTTGAAGACTATAAATTAGATTATCACTAAAATGCAGGAGCGGCATGGCGTCAAACCATAGCAGTGAAGATTGAAATGATTCACATGGTTGGTGGAGGTATCCAAGCTAAACGCATATATTTCTGAACAACACGGGATTTCGAGGATTAAAAAAGGCACCATTTACCGTAGAGATTTTGTTTAATTGACGGTAAATGGTGTTTTATTGTGAGTAGCTTTAAGACACAATAACTAAAGAACAGTGCGATTCAGTATTTGACAGAAGGAAAGGTGTGACTATGTATAGGCTAAAAAAGTACCATTATACCGGTAATGATTTAGGTATAACCTACAATAAGTCAGGTACCGAGTTTCGAGTTTGGGCTCCTACTGCGGTGAAAGTAAATCTGATTACTTATCCTACAGGAAATGACAGCAGCGGCCAAATTCATTTGATGAAAAAAGGCGAACAAGGAGTTTGGTACGCTCAGCTTAAAGGCGATTTTCACGGAGTATACTATAATTATTTAGTTTCTGTTGGTAGTCAGCTTCATGAAGTCACTGACCCTTACGCTAGGGCTTGTGGAGTAAATGGAAAACGGGGAATGGTTGTCGATTTGGCAAAAACAAATCCTACCGGATGGGAACAACTAAAAACACCGATTCTTAAGCATGTTACGGATGCTATTATCTATGAACTGCACATTAGAGATTTCACAATTAGCAAGGATGCGGGAGTTAAATACCCTGGTAAATATTTAGGGCTGACAGAACCTAACACCAAGTCGCCGCAAAACATTGCTACTGGATTAGATCATCTTAAAGAACTGGGAGTGACTCATATCCAGTTGATGCCCTGTTTTGATTTTTATACTGTTGATGAAAGCAAATCAGAGAGCAGAGAATATAACTGGGGCTATGATCCTCAAAATTTTAATGTTCCTGAAGGGTCATATGCTACTGATGCTTACAATGGTGTAATCAGAATATATGAGTTTAAAAAAATGATCAAAACATTAAAGGAACACGGATTTCGCGTAATTATGGATATGGTGTATAATCATACTTATCTAACCAATAATTCGCATATAAACCGCCTTGTCCCAGGATATTATTATCGTCAAGATCCCCACGGAAACTTCACTAATGGTTCAGGCTGCGGCAACGAACTGGCCAGTGAGCGTTTTATGGTTCGTAAACTGATAGTAGATTCCATCAGCTACTGGGCTAAAGAGTACAAAATTGATGGGTTTCGTCTGGACTTAATGGGCTTACTAGATATTATTACCGTAAACCAGATCCGTAAAACACTAAATGAAATTGATCCTACTATTATTCTTTATGGTGAAGGTTGGACTGGGGGGCATTCACCCCTACCGGATAGTGATAAGGCTATAAAAGGTAATGTAGGTCAGCTGCCGGGAACAGGGGTGTTTAATGATGAATTTCGAGACGCCATTAAAGGCCATGTGTTTTTTGCTGATCAAGCTGGTTTTGTTAATGGTGCCCCGGGAATGGAAGAAAGTATTAAAAGTGGTATTGTCGGGGCCATCGAACATAGACAGGTTAATTATTCTCAAGTGATATATTCTCATTTCCCCTGGGCGGCTGAGTCAGCTCAGTCAATTAATTATGCCTCATCTCACGATAATTTGACTCTATGGGATAAATTACAGAAAACAAATCCTAAAGCCAGCCAAGAGCGTTTAGCAGCAATGCAAAAATTAGCATTGGCCATTGTCTTAACTTCACAAGGGATTCCTTTTTTGCACTCAGGTTCAGAGTTTTTGCGAACCAAATTCGGTAATCACAACAGCTATAAAGCAAAAGATGCGATTAATAAAATTGATTGGTCGCTGAAGGCACGCTATTATAATGTATTTAGCTATATTCGTGGATTAATTCATTTAAGGAAAACTCATGCTGGATTTAGAATGCATACCGCTGATGAGATTCAAACTAAACTGCAGTTTTTGCCGATGCCTGCTGGGCGAATGGTGGGCTTTATGATAAATCAAGCCGATGAGGAATCGTGGCACCAAATCATAGTGATATTTAACGCTAATACCAATACTCAAGAAGTAAATCTTCCAGGAGATAATTGGGTGGTGGTTGTTAATAGAAATCAAGCTGGAACAAGCCATCTTAATACTATCAGGGAAAACTATGTAACTATTCCAGGTACAGCAGCTTGTGTATTGGTTGATGAAAAAAGTTACTGGCAGAAATAAGTATTTTAAAGGGAAGGGGAGGGAGTGCCTTATGCCAAAAAGCTGGAAATCCTCACCATATAGTGAGTATGACCGGTATCTATTTCATCAAGGGACTCATTTTCATAGTTATCAGTGGCTGGGAGCACATATAGTTAATCAAGACGGAGCGGACGGAGTAAGATTTTGTGTTTGGGCCCCGAATGCTAAAGAGATAAAAGTTGTTGGTGATTTTAATGATTGGAACGGCAGGGACCACTGTATGCAGCATCTCAATGACTCAGGTATCTGGGCCTTATTTGTGCCGGGACTTGGGGAAAACGAGTTATATAAATATCAAATATTGACGCATTTTGGATATGAATTGCTGAAAGCCGATCCGTATGCTTTCGCATCAGAAGTAAGGCCAGGCACTGCCTCAAAAGTGTACTGTATTAATCAGTATCAGTGGAACGATGAAAATTGGCAGCAGCAGAAAATAAATTCCAGCAGTTATCACCAACCAATGCTTATTTATGAGGTTCATTTGGGTTCTTGGATGCAGAAAGACTCTGAATTCTTATGCTATCGAAAAATGGCGGAGAGCCTCATTCCTTATGTGTTGGAAAACGGTTATACTCATATTGAGTTATTACCCATTGTAGAGCACCCATATGATGGTTCCTGGGGTTATCAGGCAACCGGTTATTATGCTGTTACCAGCCGCTATGGATCTCCGCTTGATTTCATGTATTTGGTGGATGTGGCACACCAAAACGGAATCGGTGTTATTCTTGACTGGGTCCCAGGGCATTTTTGTAAAGATGATCATGGTTTACGCCTGTTTGATGGAACACCTCAATACGAATACGCGGATCCTTTAAAACAGGAAAATCACGGTTGGGGTACGTCCTATTTTGATTTAGGTAAACCAGAAATTCAAAGCTTTTTGATTTCTAATGCTGTATTTTGGATGCAGGTTTTTCATATTGATGGGCTTAGAGTTGATGCTGTAGCCAGCATGTTATATTTAGATTATGGTAAAGGGCCGGGCCATTGGCGTCCGAATTGTTGTGGCGGCAGCGAAAATCCGGAAGCGATAGCATTTTTGCGTAAGTTAAATGAAGTAGTTTTTCGCTATTTCCCTCATGCTCTGATGATTGCGGAAGAGTCTACAGCTTGGCCGCTGGTCAGTCATCCTACTTATTACGGCGGATTAGGATTTAATTATAAATGGAATATGGGTTGGATGAACGATATGCTGCGTTATCTACAACTGGATCCGATTTACCGCAGGTACCATCATAATCTTGTGACATTTTCATTTATGTATGCCTTTTCGGAAAATTTTATTTTAGCGTTGTCCCATGATGAAGTAGTACATGGTAAGCGCTCTTTGTTAGATAAAATGTGCGGCGATTATTGGCAAAAATTTGCCACATTGCGTGCTTTTTATGGCTACTTATTTGCTCATCCAGGTAAAAAACTGCTCTTTATGGGCGGTGATTTTGGTCAATTCAGCGAATGGCAGTATCAAGAGAGTCTTGATTGGCATCTGCTGGAATATCAGTCACATTATCAGTTACAGCTGTGCTTTCGTGAGCTGGCTCAACTATACAAAAGTGAGGATAGTCTTTGGTATAATGACCACAGTTGGGAGGGATTCGAATGGCTCGATCCCAATGACAGTTGTCAGAGCATTATCTCATTTATCCGCAGAGGTTTGAATGGTAAATTTATTATTGCTGTAATAAATTTTACTCCGGTAGTGCGCTATAATTACCGAATTGGTGTACCTCAATTAGGTACGTACAAAGAAATTTTTAATACGGATGATTTAAAATATGGCGGCTCTGGACAAACCAATATAGATTTATTTGCTGAATCTGCAGCTTGGCATAACCGGGATTACAGTATTCAATTAAAAATACCTCCCTTAGCAGCAGTATATTTACAGCCTGCCGATGATAGTTTTGTTAACTAGCTGTTAGATTTAAGATTAATGGAAGGAAATAATCTATTAAAATCTAATTACTAATGCACTGGGATTGTTGGGAAGGGAGATATGAATGTGGGATTAAATCTTACACAGAAAATAATTAAGGCGCATCTTGTAGATGGGGTTATGGAGCCCGGGGCAGAAATTGGAATTCGAATTGATCAGACTCTGACTCAAGATTCTACAGGTACAATGGCATATCTACAGCTTGAGGCTATGGGAATTGAACGAGTAAAGACCAAGTTATCAGCAGCGTATATTGATCATAATATGCTGCAGCAGGGATTTGAAAATGCAGATGATCACAAATATATTCAAACCATAGCCAGTAAATACGGAATATATTTTTCGCGACCTGGAAATGGGATTTGTCATCAAGTTCATCTAGAACGTTTTGGAGTCCCGGGTCAATCTTTGTTAGGTTCTGACAGCCATACTCCTACTAACGGCGGTATCGGCATGCTTGCAATTGGTGCCGGTGGTATGGATGTAGCTGTGGCTATGGCAGGTGAACCTTATTATATTATTATGCCACAAGTAATAAATGTAAAATTAGTCGGTAGACTGCGACCTTTTGTAAGTGCTAAAGATATTATTCTAGAGGTTTTACGCCGGCTTACCGTTAAAGGCGGCGTCGGAAAGGTGATTGAGTATACCGGAGAAGGAATAACCGGCTTAAGTGTTCCCGAACGAGCCACAATTGCTAATATGGGTGCCGAACTAGGAGCTACCACTTCCATTTTCCCCAGCGATGAGATTACACGGCAGTTTCTTGCAGCCCAGCAGCGGGAGTCGGCATGGGTCGAGCTCAGCGCAGATGCTGATGCTGAGTATGAGCAGGTGCTTACTATTGATTTAACCAAATTAGAGCCGCTGACAGCCAAGCCCCACAGTCCGGACAATGTTGTCAGGGTAAGTGAAGCGGGTAGGATAAAAGTGGATCAGGTGGCCATTGGCAGCTGCACTAATAGTTCATATCAAGATTTAATGCGAGTTGCTAGGATTCTAAAAGGAAGAACAGTCGATGCTCAGGTTAGTTTAGTGATTTCTCCGGGCTCGAAACAGGTCTTAACTATGTTAGCCGAAAACGGAGCATTAGCTGACTTAATCGCAGCGGGAGCGAGAATTTTAGAATCGGGCTGCGGGCCTTGTATCGGTATGGGGCAGGCTCCTGCCTCCAATGCAGTATCTTTGCGTACATTTAATCGCAATTTTAAGGGACGCTGCGGTACTTTGTCGGCAGGTGTCTATTTGGTCAGTCCTGAAACAGCTGCAGTCAGTGCACTTACCGGTGTATTAACTGATCCGCGGCAACTGGGTTTAGATGTTGATCTCAATATTGAAATGCCGGACAAATTTTTGGTAAATGATAATATGATTATTGCACCTAGCTCGGATTCTGCTGAAGTTGAGATAGTTCGCGGTCCGAATATCAAACCGTTTCCACGAAATAAGCCTTTGGCAGAGAAGTTAAGCGGAAAAGTATTGATCAAGGTTGGGGATAATATTACCACTGATCAGATTATGCCGTCTGATGCGAAGCTGCTGCCATATCGTTCAAATATACCGTATCTTGCTGAATTCTGTCTGACACCATGCAATCCAGAGTTTCCTAAGAGGGCTAAGGATTATAACGGTGGTATCATAGTTGGCGGAGAGAATTATGGACAGGGTTCCAGCCGTGAGCACGCAGCTCTTGCACCATTATATTTAGGTGTAAAGGCGGTATTGGCCAAAAGTTTTGCCCGTATTCACAGAGCCAATTTAATCAATTCCGGAATTGTTCCCTTAGTATTTGTCAATTTGGCGGATTATGATCAGATTCAAGAGTTTGATCTGTTATTCATCGATGGGCTGTGCGAACAGATTCAAAAGGGCAATGGCATGATCGTAAAAAATATGACACAGAATGTTGAATATGAATTAGAATCTATGCTGACGAAGAAAGAGACGGACATACTTTTAGCCGGCGGTAAGATTAATTTAATTAGAAATAAATTAAATTAAAAAGGAGCTTAGTTTTACTATTTTAAATCGGAAATTTGGCAGGATTTGCAAATCGAGCGACGAAATAAAAATAAAGGTTGGTAAATAGTGAAAAATGGTGATCAATAAAGGTTTAGATTCATTTGCTGAAGGCTTAATTTACAATCTAATTAGGCTGTGGAAAATCGTCAGCAGGCATGCCATCAGGGTGTGTTCAGAGATAAGCAGTTGATTACCGGTGCCTGATCTTCTAGGGTCAGGCTTTGTTTTGGCAGTAATATGTTAGGGGAACTCAAATAGTAGATTAATGAATTGAAAGAAACTGTGGGTTTTTGGACACTCCTAGCGTAGCTCCGGAACCGTTAATTGTTTTCGAGGTTGATAGTGTGTTAGTCAGTGTCTGACGCTGATTTTAGCCTTAGTTTTTTAATAAACCAGAAAACAGCAAGTGTGTTTAAGATTAGTTCTAATGGGATGTATCCGTTAAACAGAGTATAATTTCCAACTAACAGAGTGTGTGAACTTTCTGCTTCACCTAATACCAGTGAACTTTCAACGCTCCAAACAGCTCGATAAAGCATAATTGGAATGATGCTTCCCTTAGTTAAAAAGTAACAATATGCTAAGGGAAATGAAATGGTTAGTATATGTGCTCCCTGCACTAGACCAGCAGTTAGTGCATCGTGAGAACCAAACTGATTGGCGCCAAGATAAATGGAGGGGACTTGATATAGTGCCCATATAATACCGACCAATATTATGGCTTTAATTTTATCATATCTATTTTGCAGTGCAGGTAATAAAAATCCGCGCCATCCATATTCTTCGCCAAAGGTGATAATCATGATAAGTAATAAGTTGACGAGGGATTTAATCAAATCGACTGCGGTGGGTAAATTTCCCGTGTTAAACTCAGCCAAACCCGTGAGCAATGCAGTAACTGCCAATACAAGCAATAATCCAAGAGGATATAATATAGCAAATATTATTGAACTTTTTGTTGTGCCGGTAAATACTGCACTGTATACTTTATCAAATCCACCATGATGTATAATGTTAAGTGTGACAGCTGTCATTGTGGGTATAACCAACCATAGTCCAGCAAGTGCACCAAATTTCTCGGGATTATTGTTCAGTAATAATGCTGTGCCTATGCTTAAAAGAAGGGTAACGGTTATATAAGTAATGATTTGAGAAATGCTTGCGTTTTTTGGCCACATATCGTGTCTCTCCTGTCAGTTTAATTGAACATAGTATACTTCATTCTAATATTAAATAGAATTTTCCTGCATTAATTCTAATAAATAAATTGGTCGGTTGGATATTAAGGTGAAGGAGCGTATCCATTGAGCAAATATTCAACACTAAAAATGCTATTAATCTGTAGTGGATTATACACTATGATTAATATTGTTAACTTTTATCTCCTCAACACATCTGAATTTCGAATTCTACGTTCTCAATCTTCAGTATTAGTTTGCAGTATATTTTTGGGACTCCTATTAGCGCCCCTCTTAATTTGGTCATTATTTCAAATACATGAACTGGAAGCACAGGAAAAAATAGATTTTCAGGTTAAGCAGGCTAAGATAGCCTTGGAAGAAAAAACACTAATACTTTTACGTGAGCAGCGCAATGATATTCTCAATGCATTATCAGTAGTAAATGCTTATCTTCAGCTCGGTAAATATGAAAAAGCAAGACACTACTTAGAATTTATAGCAGCAGATCAGTCAGATAAATATGACTTTGATATTATGTTTGATGATGTGTGGCAGTGTGTAATCGATTATAAAATAAAGCAAGCAGACGAAATGGGTATTAAGTTCTATGTTTTAATAGAAGCGGAACCTCCTAGAGAAATCAATAAAAAGCGGCTTTTGCCAAGGCTCATGGCCAAATTACTTGAAAATGCTTTTTTATCAGCAATTAATGCAGAGACACCTGAAGTGTGGTTAAAATTCTATTCTTGTGACCACAATATAGTTTTAGAGGTAAGTGATAATGGTCCGCCTGTTTTAATTAAGGATGATGAGGAAAAATCTTCAGCAGCTGAATTAATTAATGAAAACCACTGTGGTTGGGAATTATCAATATGTAGGCATATTGCTCAGGAATTAGGAGGCCGTTTAAGTTTTTGCAGCGGTGATCAGAAAACAACCATCACTTTTACTCTGCGGAATTAATGGGTCCTCTGAAAAGAACCTATTTAGAGAAAGCGAACTGGGATGGACAGCGGGTTAAGATGAGATGATTCGGATAGGTGATAGGTTTTGTATTAGGAATAACTAGAACTAACTAGGAGGTATTCAGCATGCCAGAATTTGAGGAACATCGATTAAGAGGTCAAGTACCAAAGGTTGGTATTAGGCCGACCATTGACGGCAGACGCAGAGGTGTAAGAGAATCTCTGGAAGAACAAACTATGAATTTAGCAAAAGCAGCTGCAAAACTAATCACAGACAACTTACGTCATCCAAATGGAATGCCTGTAGAATGTGTTA
>JAAZMN010000147.1 GCA_012798795.1 Bacillota bacterium
GCATTAAGGTCGTTGGCTAAGTATTCGATTAGAGTCTGTTCAACTTCATCCCATTGAGCATCGAGATCAGCAGGTTTAGCATCAACTTTATCTGTAACTAAAACAACATGCCAACCGTAGTTAGTCTCAACTTTATTGTAAGCGTTAACAGGCAGTGAAAAAGCTAGTTCTTCGAATTCGGGTACCATCATATTGCGGCCAAAATAACCTAAATATCCGCCTTGAGCCTTAGTTTGAGTATCGGTAGAATATTCTTTGGCCAGTTCCTCAAATTTTGCACCGGAATTCAGTTTAGTAATTAATTCTACTGCTTCAGCTTCGGTTTCAACTAATATATGGTTTGCCTGTACTGCCTCTGGTTGAGCAAAATATTCTTCGTTTTCTTCGAAAAACTCAATTACCTGCTCAGGAGTAACAGTTGTTTCAGCTTTTGACAAGAGGAAAAGTGTCAGTTCAAATTCTAGCTGTTCTCTATAAGTTTGATCATCTATTCCAAGTTGTGCCAAATAATTTCTATAACCCTGTTCGCCGCCTAATTGATAAATAGCATCGGTAAGAATTAAGTTGAGTGTTTCCTGGTCAACATGCACGTCTAATTCTTCTTGTTTCTGTTCAATAACTATATCAAGAATCATTTGACTGAGGACATATGCTCCGAAATGCTCTTCAAGATTTTCATAGAATTCTTCCAAGGTTATTTCGGTGCCATTTACCGCAGCTACGATCTGATCACTGGTAGCGGTATCAGCAACTGCAGATATAACAGACGAGCTAATTATCACAAGCGTTAAAATAAGTACAATTGATATTTTTTTAAATTTCAAAGATCCATCTTCCCTTCCGTTTCTTCATATTTGGTATTGGTACACTATTCGTTACTACGAGATAAAAACCTGCCTGTTCAAGAAGATTTACTTTTTACCTAAAGCAATTATTGTTTTAGTTAGATATAATCAGCGAGGGGGTAATTTGAAATGTATAATATTGGAGATTATTTACGATTACGTAAAAAACATCCATGTGGAGATGATCGTTGGGAAATTTTAAAAACCGGCGTTGATATGCGCCTTAAATGTGTTACTTGTAAAAGAGTAATTTTGATACCACGGGTTAAGTTAACTAAACAGGTTAAAGAGGTTCTGCATCGTCTTGAATAAGCTTATCAGGCGTATTGCACCCTTTTTTATGGTAAGCATATATTACTGTGTATGTTATCCATTAGGAAAGGAGCAGTATCATGAGTCAAGTGCGCAATCTTTTTGCAGGGGGCAATACTACTCAAGGATTTGTTTCATTTTTTCACGAAATAATGGGCGAAGATGCTAAGCGCAGATTTATTCTTAAAGGCGGTCCGGGAACAGGTAAATCCACTTTTATGAATAAAATTGCGGTTGAGATTGGTTCGTACGGATATGATCTAGAGAAATTTTACTGCAGTTCGGATGTAACTTCATTGGACGGTATTGCAATACCCGCTTTAAAAGTAGCGATTGTGGACGGAACAGCTCCACATATTATTGAGCCTGATTA
>JAAZMN010000004.1 GCA_012798795.1 Bacillota bacterium
AATAGGTAAAAAATACTATCATAAGAACATATAGAAGATTGTATCCGAACGTTCCATATCCTATCCAACGGTTAACAACACTAATTGCCGGTATAAATTGTGCCAATGTCAGCGGAAAGGTTAAAATCGATGAAGCAAAAATTACAGGAATAACCCCAGCTTGATTAACTCGCAGGGGAATGTGTGTAGATTGGCCTCCATACATTCTCCGCCCTACAACCCGTTTTGCATATTGAACCGGAATCCTGCGCTGGCCTTCCTGTACCATAACAATACTGGCAATAACAAGTACTGATATTACTAGATACAAGATTAAACCAAAGATACTAATACCGCCTTCACCCACAGCACGACTTACATTAATCACATTAGTCGGTATTTCAGCCACAATATTTACGAAAATCAACATTGATATTCCATTACCGATTCCATTTTCAGAAATCTTTTCACCCAACCACATAAGGAATATTGTTCCCGTTACGAGGCTCACAACAATAACCAGCAGGTTGAAAAAGCTAGGATTAGAAATTACTCCCCAACTTCTTGCCATTAAAGTGGTGGAAAAAGCCTGAATCAACGCCAGAATTACAGTACCGTAACGCGTGTAACTGGCCATTGCTTTGCGATCATCTTTCATTATCTGCTCCAATTTTGGAATTATAATTGCCAATAATTGGATTATAATAGAAGCTGTAATATACGGACTGATCCCTAACGCAAAAAGCGTAAATCTTCCAAGAGCACCACCGGAAAACAGATTCAGTAATCCGAAAACATTACCTCCATCAATTCCTAATTGTTGTGCTAATCCTACTGCATCTACTCCAGGTACTGGTATATATGCCCCAATACGTGCTACTGCTAATAGTGCAGCAGTATATAAAATCTTTTTTCGCAAATCCGGAATTCGCAGTGCATTTCTCAATGCTTCCAGCAATTAAATCACCTCAACCTTACCGCCGGCCTTTTCAATTTTCGCAGTTGCTGATTTTGAAAAAGCATGTGCTTGAATTGTCAAAGCATGTTTTAACTCTCCGTTGCCAAGAACCTTAACTCCATCATTTATCTTCTTAATTAACCCAGATTCCTGCATTAATTCAGGGGTTACAACAGTGCCAGGTTCAAAACGGTTTAATTCATCAATATTTATCTCAGTATAAACTTTTTGGAACACATTAGTAAAACCTCTTTTAGGCAAACGCCGCTGCAGAGGTGTTTGACCGCCCTCAAAGTGAGGTCCTTTTAGACCGCCGGAACGTGATTTTTGTCCTTTATGCCCTTTTCCAGAAGTTTTTCCGAAACCGGAGCCTATTCCTCTCCCAACACGCTTACGGTTAGCTTTACTGCCCGGTGCCGGTTTTAATTCATGAATCCGCACACCTTACACCCCCTCACCTAATTAACTTCTTCAACTTCTACCAAATGCTTAACTTTAAATATCATACCCCGTATACATGGATTGTCTTCTTTAACAACTGAAGAATAAAGTTTTCGCAATCCTAAAGCTTGAATCGTCTGCTTTTGATCTTTTGAACAACCAATTGTACTTTTCTTCCATGTTATTTTTAACTTTGCCATAACAACCGCCTCCTAACTTAAGATTTCCGATGCATCTAACCCCCGGAGACGGGCAACTTCTTCAACAGTTTTTAACGACTCTAAACCTTTTACTGTTGCACGCACTACATTCACCGGATTGGCAGATCCAATAGATTTGGTTAAAATATCTCTCACTCCGGCCAGTTCCAATACAGCACGCACCGGGCCTCCGGCAATAACACCGGTACCTTCGGAAGCAGGCTTTAACATTACCTGAGCTCCGCTATATCTCATAGTGACTCCATGAGGTATAGTCGTACCGACTATTGGAACCTCGATCATATTCTTCTTAGCATCATCAACAGCCTTGCGAATTGCGTCTGAAATTTCTTTAGCCTTAGCCAGACCTGCACCAACTCTGCCGTTGCCATCTCCTACAACTACTAGTGCCCTAAATGAACGGTTCCTACCGCCTTGTACAGTTTTCGATACTGGATTAATGCTAACTAACCGTTCTTTTAGCTCAACTCCACCGGCATCAATACGATTCGCCAAGCTTATTTCCCCCCTTAATAATCAAAATTCTAAACCACCTTCGCGAGCACCATCTGCCAATGCAGCTATTCTTCCATGATAGATGTTGCCACCTCGATCATATACAACTTTGGTAATTCCTTTTTCTTTAGCCCGTTGGGCAAGCAATAATCCTACTTGCTTAGCAGCATTCTTGTCTTTTGTACTTGATAGTTTATCATTCAACTCCGGTTCTAAACTTGAGGCTGCCACAAGAGTTTTCCCTTCAGTATCATCTATAATTTGGGCATACATATGATTTAAACTGCGGTACACGCTTAAACGCGGCCTTTCAGCAGTCCCAAAAACCTTATTTCTTAATCTCATGTGCCGGCGTTTTCGCGCACTATGTCGACTCTTCTTCACCATCTAACTCACCCCACCTCTAAAACTATTGACCTACCTTACCTGCCTTACCTGCTTTGCGAATTACACGTTCACCTTCATAACGAATCCCTTTGCCTAAGTAAGGTTCAGGCGGGCGGACTTTGCGAATATTTGCTGCCAGCTGTCCTACTAGCTCTTTATCAACACCTTTAACAGAAATTTTGGTTGGAGCTGGAACTTCAATCTCTAATCCTGCTTCAGGTATAAACTCTACAGGATGAGAAAAACCCATTGTCAGCACGAGTTTTTTCCCCTGCATAGCCGCTCTATAACCAACACCCACAATCTCCAAATTACGTTGGAATCCTTTAGTGACGCCTTCTACCATATTGGCAATTAATGTACGTGTAAGGCCATGTAAGGAGCGGTGTTCTTTTGTTTCCGAATGACGTTTCACAGAAATAAACCCGTCTTCGATATCTATAGTCATATCCGGATGCAATTCCTTAACTAATTGACCCTTAGGACCCTTAACAGTTAATTGATTACCTTGTTGACTTACTTGGACATCTTTTGGAATTTCAATGGGTAATTTTCCGATTCGTGACATGTTTTCCCCTCCTTACCATACATAGCAGATTACTTCTCCGCCAATATTACTTTTACGCGCTGCCCTATCTGTCATAACTCCTTGCGAAGTAGATAAGATCGCTATTCCTAAACCACCTAAAACACGTGGTATTTCTTCTTTATTTGCATAAACACGTAAACCGGGCTTACTAATTCGCTTAATGCCGGATATTACTTTTTCTTTGTTTGGACCGTACTTTAAATATATCCGTAGTATTCCTTGTTTATCATCTTCAATAACCTTATACTCTCGGATATATCCTTCTTCTTTAAGAATCCTGGCTACCTCCACTTTTAATTTTGAACAAGGTATATCCACGGACTCATGTTTAACTGAACTCGCATTTCTTATCCGAGTGATCATATCCGCAACCGGATCAGTTAAAACCATGCGGGAACCTCCTTTCAACCTCAGGTCGACACTTAATTACCAACTTGCTTTTGTAACTCCCGGAATTTCTCCTTCATGGGCTAATTTCCGGAAACAAACACGACACAACTTAAAGCGCCGCATATAACCCCGTGCTCGTCCGCAAACTTTACAGCGGTTTACCCTGCGAGTAGAAAACTTGGGACTTCTTTGGGATTTTAAAATCATGGACTTTTTAGCCACTATACCTCTCCTTTCATACTCTAAATGGAACTCCCATCTGTTTTAGCAGTTCAAAAGCCTCTTCATCAGTTTCTGCGGTAGTCACAATAGCAACTTCTAAACCACGTACTTTATCTATCTTATCATAATCAATTTCCGGGAATATCAATTGTTCGCGTAAACCAAGGCTATAATTACCACGTCCATCAAAAGACTTAGATGAAACACCGCGAAAATCTCTAATCCGCGGTAAAGCCACATTTATCAATCGGTCTAAAAATTCATACATTCTATCGCCGTGTAATGTCACTTTACAACCAATATTCATACCTTCGCGGATTTTAAAGGCAGCGATGGATTTTTTAGCTTTTGTAATAATTGCTTTTTGACCGGTTATCATTTCAAGATCTCGTACTGCTGCTTCTAAAGCCTTAGGATCTTCGACAGCTTCCCCAACGCCAATATTAACAACTACTTTTGTAATTTTCGGAACCTGCATCACATTAGAGTAATTAAACCGCTCTTTGAGGGCAGGCACCACTTCATTATTATACTTATCTTTTAGTCGTGCCATCAACTACTCCCCCTTTCCCTGTAACCTCAACCTAATCTATTGCTTTTTGGCAACGTCTACATTTACGAACTAATTCGCCACTCGAAGTCCGTTCTCGGATCGGGCGTGTGTTCTTACGACAGCTGGGACACACCAATTGCACATTTGAAGCGTCAATTGGACCCGGCCGTTCGACAACTCCACCCTGAGGATTAGACTGAGTAGGACGAGTATGTTTCGTTTGAATATTTATGCCTTCAACAATAACCTTGCCAGTCTTGGGGTTGACACTTAAAACTCTGCCTTTTTTACCACGATCTTCCCCGGAAATAATCTGAACTTGGTCATTACTTTTTACATGAACTTTTGCCATTTCTCATCCTCCTTCCCTTTCAAAACTACAATACCTCAGGGGCCAGAGATACGATCTTCATATAATTTTTTTCCCGTAACTCTCTAGCTACTGGACCAAAAATCCGAGTGCCTCTTGGGTTATTCTGATCACTTAAAATAACTGCTGCGTTTTCATCAAAACGTATATGTGAACCATCACGCCGATGAATTTCTTTCTTTGTTCGAACAATCACTGCTTTTACAATCTCGCCTTTTTTAACCATGCCACCCGGACTTGCTTGCTTCACAGTAGCAACAATTACATCGCCAACACGAGCGTATCGACGTCCGGAACCGCCTAAAACTTTAATACACAGTATTTCTTTAGCACCAGTATTATCTGCAACTTTTAAACAAGACTCTTGTTGGATCATGACAGCCCCTCCTTCCCTGTATAAATTTCTAGGGTCCTTAGCGAGCCTTTTCTACAATCTCTGTTACCCGCCAGCGTTTATCCTTACTTATAGGGCGAGTTTCCATAATCCGAACTCGGTCACCTACACTAGATTCATTTTTTTCATCATGAGCTTTAAACTTAACTGTTTTACTCATTATTTTGCCATACAAAGGGTGTTGAACTTTCCTTTCTACAGCTACTACTACAGTCTTATCCATTTTATCACTAACAACTACACCTAATCTAGACCTTCTCAAGCTTCTTTCGTTACTTGCCATACACGCTCCTCCATTCCCTTATCTTAAAGAGCTAGGCTCGCTTGATATTAAGAACTCTTTCCTGCATAACTGTTTTAACCCGTGCGATATCTTTACGCACATCTCTTACTCTCATCGGATTTTCTAACTGACCTGTGGCCAGTTGAAAACGAAGGTTAAAGAGTTCTTCTTTTAAATCAGCAAGCTTTTTTTCTAATTCATCTGCAGATAAATCCCGCAATTCCTTAGCCTTCATGTGCATCACCACCTGCCACACTTCTACTAACAAACTTACATTTGATCGGCAGTTTATGAGCTGCCAGCCTCAGTGCTTCGCGAGCTGTATCCTCATCCACTCCTGCCAATTCAAACATCATCCTGCCAGGTTTTACTACAGCAACCCAAAGTTCCGGTGTACCTTTCCCCGAACCCATACGAGTTTCCGCAGGCTTCTTGGTAACAGGTTTATCAGGAAAAATCCTAATCCATACTTTTCCACCCCGCTTTATAGAACGGGTCATTGCTATTCGTGCAGCCTCAATCTGTGCACTTGTAATCCAACCTGGTTCTAATGCTAGTAAACCATATTCGCCAAAATCAATATCATTTCCACGAGTTGCTTTACCAGTCATTCTTCCCCGATGAACTCTACGATGCTTTACGCGCTTAGGTATTAGCATCCTATTCGCTCCCTTCAGCCTGTTTCTTTCTTTTTATCTCAGGCAGAATTTCACCCTTGTAGATCCAAACCTTTACTCCTATTTGACCAAAGGTAGTTTCGGCCTCTGCAAAACCATAATCGATATCTGCTCTTAATGTATGCAGAGGAACATTTCCTTCTGGATTCCATTCTGTTCGAGCAATTTCAGCTCCCCCAAGTCGGCCAGAAACAGCCACTTTAATTCCTTTTGCTCCCATTCTCAATGCTCTTTGTTGAGCTTGACGCATTGCTCTTCTAAAAGAAATTCGTTTTTCTAATTGAAATGCAATATTTTCTGCCACAAGCTGAGCATCAGTTTCCGGAGTCTTTATTTCTACAATGTTTATTTGCAGCTGTTTACCGCTGAGTTTTTCCAAATCTTTCCGAAGCTTTTCTACTTCAGAACCGCCTTTACCGATAACCATACCGGGCCGGCTTGTATGAATGGTAATTTTTCCTCGATTTGCCGCCCGTTCAATTTCAATTTTAGAAACGCCGGCAGTATAAAAACGTTCTTTAATTACCCGCCTAATTTCAAGATCTTCATGCAATAATTCTGCATAATCTCTTTTGTTAGCGTACCATTTGCTGTTCCAATCTTTAATGACTCCCAGCCTAAACCCTAACGGATGTACCTTTTGACCCACGCATTTACTCCTCCTTTTCCTGCAATACTACAGTAATATGACTGGTACGTTTGCGAATCCGATCAGCCATACCCCGTGCTCTTGGCCGAAAACGCTTAAGAATCGGACCTTGATCTACATAGCACTCGGCCACATACAATAAATCCGGATCCATATCATAGTTGTTTTCAGCATTAGCCATAGCACTTTTGACCACTTTTTCCACAACCGAAGAGGCTGCTTGAGGAGTCACACTTAAAATAGCCAATGCTTCGCCTACGTCCTTGCTTCGTATTAAATCGACAACCTGTCGTGCTTTACGAGGCGACATCCGCACATAGCGTGCAGTTGCTCTTGCTTCCATTATTCAATCCCCCAATCTATACTATCTGTCTAACCGAAGTCCTCTCGCTGGATCCATGCCCACGAAAAGTTCGGGTGGGAGCAAATTCGCCCAATTTATGGCCAACCATTTCTTCTGTGATATATACCGGAACATGCCGTCTGCCATCATGAATGGCAATTGTGTGACCAACCATATCCGGAAAAATTGTGGACCGGCGCGACCAAGTCTTTATAACTTTCTTTTCACCGGTTTCATTCATTTGACGAACCTTTTTTAACAGATGTTCATCAGCAAAAGGTCCTTTTTTTAAAGATCTACTCATTCTTGCACCTCCTCATGGAGAATGTCATTATTTCGTTCTACGTCTAACAATAAACTGATCACTGGCTTTCTTCTTCCGAGTACGGGCTCCCAACGTAGGCTTACCCCAAGGAGTTACCGGAGATGGCATTCCAATCGGAGCCTTCCCCTCTCCTCCACCGTGTGGATGATCAACAGGATTCATAACAACACCGCGAACTCGCGGTCGTCTGTTTAAATAGCGATTTCTTCCAGCTTTACCAACAACAACGTTTTCATGCTCTACATTGCCAACCTGCCCAATAGTAGCACGGCAACTTTGATGAATCATTCTAATTTCACCTGATGGCAGACGCACTGAAACGTATTTCTTTTCTTTAGCTGTTATCTGAGCCGATGCACCTGCAGACCGAACTATTTGACCGCCTTTACCGGCTTGCAGTTCTATATTATGAACTACTGTACCTGCCGGAATATTGGCTAATGGTAAAGCATTTCCTATTTTAATATCTGCATTAACACCAGATTCTACTATATCGCCGACCTCTAACCCTACGGGTGCTAAAATATAGCGTTTCTCTCCATCAAAATAATGAAGTAAGGCAATCCTTGCTGAACGATTAGGATCGTATTCAATTGCAGCTACTCTTGCCGGAACTCCATCTTTATCACGTTTAAAATCAATGAGCCGATATCTACGTTTATGTCCGCCACC
>JAAZMN010000011.1 GCA_012798795.1 Bacillota bacterium
AGAAGGATGAGAAGGGTGGCAGTTAAAAAATGAACATGCAGAAAATGCTTAAACAGGTTCAAAAAATGCAGGCAGAAATGGCAAAAACTCAAGAAGAGTTAAAGCAAAAAACTGTAGAAGTAACAGCCGGAGGAGGAGTAATTACTGTTATTGCCAATGGTAGTTTAGAAATAACTGATATTAAGATTCAACCTGATGCAGTTGATCCTGAGGATGTAGATATGCTGGAAGATTTAGTGCTGGCAGCAGTAAATGAAGCATTACGTAAAGCACAAGATATGGCGGCTCAGGAAATGCAGAAACTGACTGGTGGTCTTAATATTCCCGGTATGCCTGGATTGTTTTAATGGCTGTATACGCAAAGCCTTTGGCAAGGCTTATTGATGAATTGCGAAAACTCCCCGGTATTGGACAAAAAACTGCTCAACGTCTTGCTTTCTTTTTGATAGGTGAATCTGATGAAAGTGTACGCAGCTTAGCTTCAGCCATTGTGGAAGCCAAGGATAAGATCAGTTATTGTTCTAAATGCTTTAATTTAACAGATATTGACCCATGTAATATATGTGGTGATTCTACTAGAGATAAGTCATTGATTTGTGTTGTAGAAGAACCAAAAGATATTATTGCTTTAGAAAAGACACGCAGTTATAAAGGAATGTATCATGTCTTACACGGTGCGATTGCTCCTTTAGAAGGAATCGGGCCGGGCGAATTACGAGTTAAAGAACTAATAACTCGTTTAACTGAACAGGTGCAAGAAGTAATCTTAGCTACTGATCCTAACGTTGAAGGAGAGGCTACAGCTATGTATTTGGCGCGTTTAATCAAACCTCTTGATATTAAGGTAACTCGTATAGCACATGGAATGCCTGTTGGTGGAGATTTAGAATATGTAGATGAAGTGACACTTACTAAGGCGCTGGAAGGGCGGCGCGAGATGTAATTTTTGGTATATTTTTGAAATCAAACAACCGGCTATTGGCTTAAATGCCAATAGCCGGTTTATTATCCCGTAAAGCATTTCGCCTTCCCTCTTAATTTTATGCTATCCGCATCCTACCGGCATTTGGTATCCAATAATATTGTAACACTTTAATTTGACAAAACATTAGTAGAAAACTAACATAAAAAATTTGTCGAAAAAAGGAAAGAAATTTGTTTGATGGACATAATATATACGGATTAAACCATACTAACATTGAGAGAGGACTATAGTGGGGTGAAAATATGGTAAAACAGCGTAGCTCGCCAATACTAAGATTTACTGAATGGTTGTTTGCTGATCCGAATCCAATTATCGATGAAAGTAATATGGACTTTTCGAATAAAGAAAACCTGGTTAAAGCGGTTAATGCAGCAAAAAGTCAGTGGTTAACTGCTAAATCTTATTTTGATAATATTAGTGAACCAGATTTAATTGATCATGCAGTATATACACTTGAAGCAGCAGAACGGAAATACATGTTTTTATTAAAGAAACTTAAAGAAGACGAATATGCATCATCGTAAATACGATAAATTGAATTTCTACATGGCAGATAATATTTGAGCGTTGTTAAATAAGGGTTTGTTTTAACATATATGGTATAAACAAGCAAATCTCACCATATATGTTAGGGACGAACTCTTTTTTTGGAGGAATTCAAAATGGATCTGTCTGTGGTGATTGCATATTTATTAGGATTAGTAATTTTATATTTTTTGGCACGTTTGTTATTAATCCCGCTAAAAGTAATAGCGCGCCTGATCATCAATGGAATTATCGGTGGGTTAATGCTGGCTGTGTTCAATTTGATAGGTGGTTACTTTGGATTGTATCTTGCGATTAACCCAGTAACTGTATTAGTTGCTGGGTTAATGGGAATACCAGGCGTGGTTCTGCTTATTGCTATAAGGTATTTTGTGCTCGGTTAAAAAATAGTTGTTGACAAGTAAGTAATACCTGTGATACTATAAACAAGCTGTCGGTAACACGATAAGCATGGACTTTGAAAACTAAACAGCAGAAGTGCGGAGTAACTTTAATTAGTTACAAAGCTCTGTCAACAATAATGGACAACGTAATATAATTACGGAAGTCACGTTTAAAGAGCAGAGATTAAACTTAAAG